>JAAFHC010000222.1 GCA_010906935.1 Gelidibacter sp. | reverse complement strand
CAGTTGATTTTATATAGGCTTCAACTTCATTTTTTTGTTCCGGAGTTGTAATTTTTGACACCAAATCGTGCTCAGGAGCCAAAGTCATAAAACTCACCCCATAAATAGTATCCGGGCGGGTTGTAAAAACGCCAATATTCTCATCGTAACTGTCAATTTTAAAATTTACCATTGCACCTTCACTTCTTCCAATCCAATAAGTTTGTGAATCTTTTAGCGGTTGTGGCCAATCAATTTTTGCCAATCCGTCCAACAATCGTTGTGCGTAAGCGGTGATTCGCATACTCCACTGCATCATTTTTTTACGAATAACTTGATGGCCTCCACGTTCGGAAACACCGTTTACAATTTCATCATTTGCCAAAACTGTTCCCAATCCAGGACACCAGTTTACTTCTGTTTCAGATAAAAATGTTAAACGATATTTTAATACTATTTTTTGTTGTTTTTCTTCGGAAAAATTTTTCCATTGTTCTGAAGTAAATTTTTCAATACCATCATCACAAGCGGCTTTTACTTTGCTATTTCCTTCAGAAGAAAATATAGAAATTAAGGTTGAAATATCCTCCGCTTTATCATTTGTTTTATTGTACCAAGAATTGAATAATTGAATGAAAATCCACTGTGTCCATTTGTAATAATTGGGATCGGAAGTTCTTACTTCACGCGACCAATCGAAAGAAAATCCGATTTGATCCAATTGTTTTCTGTAGGTTTTTATATTTTCTTCGGTGGTAATAGCTGGGTGTTGCCCCGTTTGAATGGCATATTGCTCAGCCGGCAATCCGAAAGAATCGTAACCTTGCGGATGCAACACATTAAATCCTTTATGACGTTTGTAACGTGCATAAATATCTGAAGCGATATAGCCAAGAGGATGACCTACGTGCAAACCGGCTCCTGACGGATACGGAAACATATCCAATACATAATATTTTGGTTTGGTTGAATTCCCTTCGACTCCGCTCAGGGCAGGGTTTTCGGCTTTAAACGTTTGGTTCTCCGCCCAGTACTTTTGCCAGTCTGCTTCTATCTTTCTAAAATTATATTCCATGCTGCTATTCCATTTCTAAAGATGCGAAGTTACGTTTTATATAGAAAACTGTAAAATGTTTGTTTTGAATAAATCTCCTCGGTCTATAAATAGGATTAAATGATTAGATAGTATCAGTTTATATTCTACAAAATATGTAAATTTCAACTTTCACTCAATAAAAGCATCTTGAACAAATCCAATTACAAAGCACACTTGGCCCTGCTTGGCGCCAACATCATTTATGGGGTAAACCACATTGTTGCCAAAGGCGTGATGCCTAATAAAATTGGTCCTTCCGCATTTGTTTTTTTAAGAATATTGGGAGCCGGATTGTTGTTTTGGATAATCAAATCGTTTATCAAAGAAAAAATCGACAAAAAAGATTTTCCTTTATTAATTCTCTGCGGATTAATGGGCGTTGCCGCCAATCAGTTATTTTTCTTTAACGGATTAAGTTTAACTTCTCCCATCGATGCATCAATTATTATTACCGCAGTTCCGGTATTGGTGTTGGTTTTTAGTGCTTTTATGTTGAAAGAAAGAATCACGGCAATAAAACTTATTGGCATTGTGCTTGGTGCCATTGGCGCAGTTATTTTAATTTTATATGGGAAAAAAGCAGGCGGAACCAGTTCAATTTTAGGCAATGTATTTGTTTTTATCAACGCCTGCACGTATGCCTTTTATTTGGTTTTGGTGAAGCCTTTGATGAAAAAATACAACCCAATTACCATTGTTAGTTGGGCATTTTTATTCGGATTTATTTTTATGTTTCCTTTTGGAATTAAAGGAATTTTAAACACTAATTTTGCTGCATTTACATTAAGTACCTATTTAACCGTTGCGTATGTTGTGCTTGGAACTACCTTTTTAACCTACCTTTTTAATATTTATGCGCTCAGCAAAGTGGCGCCTTCCGTAACCGGAAGTTATATTTATTTGCAGCCCGTAGTCAGTTTTATCATGGTCGCCATTTACGCTTTTGTGTTAAATTTTGACGAATATGCGCAAGACATCGGTTTTGTCAAAATCTTCAGTTGTTTATTGGTTGTTGCAGGCGTTTATTTGATTAGTAAAAAATCGAAAATACCAATAATTTAAAACGAATATTTTGGGCGTTCCCTTTCAGGTCAGGCTTTTCGCTGCAATCCGTCTTTGCCTTTTTCATAAAAACAAGCCTGTGCTCAATTTATTTCGGTATGGCAATTTGTTGAACATCTTGCTTCACAAACTTGCAAAGCCGGGATTTCCGCTGCAATCCTTAACGCAAATTCATTTAATAATGAAAATTGAATATTTAAACAATGTTAAACAGTTAAACAAATAAACAATTCAACGCTTAGCTAGAACTTCCGTCTTCGCACTTCGTACTTCGGAATCGGGACTTTTTCTCCTGCGGAAGCAAACAATCATAAATAAAATCATTCACCGGCGTTGGAATTCCCAGTTCCATCCCCATTTTTACAATGGTTCCATTTTGCGCTTCCAATTCCGACGGTTTTCCTTCCATCATATCCCGTTGTAAGGAAGAAGTTGTGTTAAAAGGTTGGGATTCAATTATTTTAAATTGCTGATCAATAAGTTTATCAGTTAAATTAACGCCTTTTGCTTTGGCCACGGCGACAATTTCATCAGCCGTTTTTTGCATAAGTTCTTTAATTTCATGTGAAGCAATCATTTCTCCAATGGTCGCTCTGGTTAAGGCTCCAATACCGCTAATTGTTGTAATAAATAAAAACTTGGACCATATTTCTATTTGAATATTATCCGCCAATTTGGTTTTGGTAGTGATGCCAGCTTTCAGAAATAGTTTTTCCAATGAAAGTGATCTTTCAGTTTTTACATTGTCCAGTTCTCCAAAAACAATGGTGGGTTCAAAAGAAATATGATTTATAACGCCAAAACCGTCAATTTTACTCACCACTTTGCACAATCCGCCCAACAGTTGATTTTTATTGATAACAGAACCTAAAACATCAGCATTATTTACACCATTCAACAATGATATGACCATTGTTTTTTCACTTAAAACCTGCTTAATTTCTTTGGCCGCAGCTTCCATTTGCCACGTTTTTACGCAAACCAAAATTAAATCAATGTTGGTAACTTCAGAAATATTTGATGTTGCATTTGCAGGAAAAACCAAATAATCGCCCTTTGAACTATTAAGCTGTAACCCATTTTTTTGAATGGCTTTCAAATGTTTTCCGCGAGCAATAAAGGTAACATCATTACCTGCTTGTGCCAATCGGGCACCAAAATAACCGCCAACGCCACCCGTTCCGTAAATTACAATATGCATAAGTTCAATATTTGAAATCAAAAATAACGGTTTAAAATTTATTTTGAAGTGAAACCAATAAATTATATTGTTCAAAATGAGCATATTTTTAATTTTTTTGTGAACCTATATTTATTTTTAGCCTTATCTAAATTATTTTATTATATTTGTCTAAATACAAATTTGATGATGTTATCTCAAACTGAAGAAAATTACTTAAAAGCCATTTACAGCTTGGCTTATGCCAATTCCAATAATATAAGCACAACGCTCATTTCAGAAGCCGTAAAAACAAAAGCGTCTTCTGTTACGGATATGATTCAAAAATTAGCCGATAAAGATTTGGTTCATTATAAAAAGTATCAGGGCGTTTCTTTAACTAAAATAGGACAAAAAATTGCGGTTGAAATTGTGAGAAAACACAGATTGTGGGAAGTTTTTTTACTGAATAAACTCCATTATAATTGGGATGAAGTTCATGAATTGGCCGAACAATTGGAGCATATTAAATCGGACACTTTAACAGATAAGTTGGAAGCATTTTTGGAATTTCCAACGCACGATCCGCATGGAGATCCTATACCAGATAAGGAAGGTAACATTGAGCATCATAATAACACGATGCTGTCTTCCGTAGAAACTGGAAAATCTTGCGTTGTTATTGGCCTTAAAGATTCTTCGGATCCCTTTTTAAAATTTTTGGACAAACTACAAATCCAATTGGGAAACACCTTAAAAGTGATTTCAAAAGAACCCTTCGACAATTCAATGCTTGTTGAAACTGCAACAACATCAATTTCAATATCTAATCAAATTTCAAAAAATATATTTATAAAAAAACTGTAAAAGATGGAACAAATTATTGACTATTTTAAAAGTATAGATCCCATTTTAGCGGCATTATACGCCACATTATTTACTTGGGCACTAACGGCATTAGGCGCATCTTTGGTGTTTCTGTTTAAAGGGATGAACCGTGCCTTATTTGACGGAATGCTAGGTTTTACAGGTGGCGTTATGGTAGCGGCCAGTTTTTGGAGCTTGTTGGCGCCGGGAATAGAAATGAGTCCGGGAGAAGGATTTGTAAAAGTGATTCCGGCAGTTGTGGGGTTTGGATTGGGGGCTTTGTTTTTGTTTGGATTGGACAAAATTTTGCCCCATTTACACATCAACTTTAAAGAAACGGAAAAGGAAGGGGTAAAAACACCTTTGCATAAAACCACTTTATTGGTACTTGCCATAACCTTGCATAACATTCCAGAAGGATTGGCCATTGGTGTTTTATTTGGCGGAGTTGCGGCCGGTTTTGATGGCGCAACCATTGGCGGGGCAGTTGCACTCGCTATTGGAATTGGCCTGCAAAACTTCCCGGAGGGATTTGCGGTTTCTATGCCAATTAGAAGACAAGGCGCAAGTAAATTAAAAAGTTTTATGTACGGGCAATCATCAGCAATGGTTGAACCTATTGCCGCTGTAATTGGGGCTTGGGCGGTTATGACATTTCAGCCAATTTTACCTTATGCTTTGGCTTTTGCCGCTGGCGCCATGATATTTGTGGTGGTTGAAGAAGTAATCCCAGAAACCCAAAGAGACAAATATACCGATGTGGCCACACTTGGATTTATTGGAGGTTTTATAGTGATGATGACTTTAGATGTTGGGTTGAGTTAGAAAAGCCCCCTAA
>JAAFHC010000221.1 GCA_010906935.1 Gelidibacter sp. | reverse complement strand
CAGAATTATAATAATCCAACGCCTCAATTAGCAACGTTTTTTCTACTTTACAATCTAATTTAAATTGTTCAAAATCGGTTAACAACACAAAATTAACTTGTCCTCTCACATTCTTTTTATCATGAATTAAAAGTTTGATAATTCCTTCATAATCAATAACATCAATATAAATTTTTCCATAAATATTAAGAATGGTTTTTTTTATGGCTTCAACTTTTTCTGAAGGAAAATTTAAGAGTTTTTGTGAGATAAAAGCTTCCGTAATCATTCCGATGGCAATGGCTTCTCCGTGTGTTAAATTTTCTTTGTCATCCGATTCCAAAAAATAGGATTCAATGGCGTGACCCAGCGTGTGTCCGAAGTTTAAGATTTTACGCAACCCCTTTTCTTTGGGATCTTTTGTGACCACTTCGTTTTTTATTTCAATAGAACGATGTATTAATTTACTTATAGCGCTGATATTTAACTCTTTAAAATTTTTTATTTCATTCCACAGTTTAATGTCATAAGTGATTCCATATTTTATAATTTCCGCCAATCCGGAACGCAATTCACGGTCGGAAATGGTTCCCAAATAACGTGGATCAATCAGCACCATTTCAGGATCTGAAAACATTCCAATCTGATTTTTTAAAACACCTAAATCCACGCCAGTTTTACCGCCAACCGAGGCATCAACCATACTTAATAAAGTAGTAGGAATGTTCACAAAAGCAATTCCGCGTTTAAAAGTAGAAGCCACAAATCCACCCAAATCTGTAATAACACCGCCACCCAAGTTGATCATTAAGCTTTTTCTGTCGGCACCCAATTCTGTCAATGCATTCCAAACGCCAGTGCAGGTATCCAGATTTTTATTTATTTCACCGGCTTCAATCTCAATAATTTCAATTTCAGCTTTTGTTTCAAGATTTTCCAATAAAATCGGTAAACAATAGTTATTGGTGTTTTCATCAACTAAAATAAAAATGGCGGAAGGCTTGTATTCAGAAATATAAATATTAAGTTTTCTGTAGGCTTCTTCATTAAAGTTTACAAAGTAATTATTGGATAAAATAGGTGTCATTTCGGATAATATTTTGTGCAAATTAAAGGTAAAAAAATCAAAAAATAAACACTTTGTGGGTATCTTTGTACAAATAGAAACTACAATGAAAAAAATATTTGACAATACTGAAGTTGCCTTCGCTTTAAAATCAAATTCTGAGCTTGAAAGAGCTTATTATTTGTTTGAAATGATTAAGCGAGAGCCATTGGTTAAAATTGGTACTGCTGTTACCAAGTTTGCCCTTAAAACGCATTTGCCTGTTGAAGGTATCATCAGGGCTACCGTTTTCGATCATTTTTGCGGCGGCGTTACTGAAATTGATTGCATGTCAACAATTGACAAAATGTACACAAAAAATGTGTATTCTGTATTGGATTATTCTGCTGAAGGCAAAGAAGTTGAAGAACAATTTGATTTGGCGATGGAAAAAACTTTAAACACCATTAAATTTGGTCTTGAAAAACCAAGTATTCCATTTGCGGTTTTCAAACCATCAGGATTTGGCCGTTTGGAAATTTATCAAAAAGTAACAGAAGGCGCCACATTGGATGGGCATGAATTGGTAGAGTGGAAGCGTATCAAGGAAAGATATGACATTGTTAGCAAAGCGGCTCATGCGGCAAATATTCCTTTATTAATTGATGCTGAGGAAAGTTGGATGCAACTTGCTGCAGATGATTTAATTGAAGAAATGATGGAAAAATACAATAAAGAAAAAGTGATTGTATTTGGCACATTGCAATTATATCGTTGGGATCGATTGGATTATCTTAAAAAATTGCACAGCCGCGCTAAAGAAAAAGGATTTAAAATTGGACAGAAACTGGTTCGTGGCGCTTATATGGAAAAGGAACGCGAACGTGCTGAGGAATATGGATATAAAGACCCAATTTGCGAAAACAAACCTGCAACCGATAAAATGTACAACGATGTTTTGGTCTATATGATGGATAACATTGAGGATATGGCGATTTTTGCGGGAACGCATAACGAAGAAAGTTCTTCTTTATGTATGGATTTAATTGAGAAATACAATTTTGACAAAAACGATAAGAGAATTTGGTTTGGCCAATTATATGGAATGAGTGATCACATAAGTTATAATTTAGCTGCGGCAGGTTATAATGTTGCTAAATATTTGCCATTCGGCCCTGTTCGCGACGTGATGCCTTACTTAATTAGGCGTGCTGAAGAAAATACTTCAGTGGCCGGACAAACAAATCGCGAACTCGAATTGCTGAAACGCGAACGTAAAAGACGTAAAATTTAAGATATTTTTAAAATGATTTTTTAAAAAAAACTGCCAGAAATGGCAGTTTTTTTCTGCTATTTTTTAAAGAAAGAAATTCACACATAAATACAAAAATAAGCTATTGACGTCTGCTCATAATCCATTTTAAGAAGTATTTGATACAATTGGATTTTTTAAAAATGCAATTGTGACCTGTTTAAGATAAAGATTGACAGTAAGTTAGGGATATTAAAGACGGGAAATCATTATGAAACTTTTGTGAGATAAAACAAAATAAAACAACTACTTTTGCATCGCCTAAAAAAATTAGAACATGCAATCTATCAGAAACATCGCTATTATAGCCCACGTTGACCACGGTAAAACGACTTTGGTTGATAAAATCATTGATCAAGCCCACATTTTAGATGAACGAAAAGTTCGTACCGAATTATTATTGGACAGCAATGATTTAGAAAGAGAAAGAGGAATTACCATCTTGTCAAAAAACGTGTCTATTATTTATAAAGGCGTAAAAATCAATATTATTGATACTCCTGGTCACGCCGATTTTGGTGGTGAAGTGGAAAGGGTATTAAATATGGCAGATGGTGTTTTATTGTTGGTGGATGC
>JAAFHC010000220.1 GCA_010906935.1 Gelidibacter sp. | reverse complement strand
CTAATATACTGAAAATCAATGCTTTAACCTAATATTTTAACATTTAATTTGTTGTTTTTCAATGAATTATATTTTTTGTCATGTACTAAAAAAACAAACATAAATATTAATTGTACTATTCATGGTGATTTTCTTCAAACACCTGGTAATCATACACACAAGACTAATCCACAAGGTTGTCCAGAATGTGGAGGAAGAACAAACTGGACTCAAGAAAAATTTATTAATAAAGTGAGAGAAGTTTACAATGGTAAATACAACTATGACAAAGTTATTTTTATCAATAGTGTTCGAAAAGTAATAATTACTTGTTCTGAACACGGCGACTTTCCGCAAACACCCAATAAGCATTTAAGTGGGCAGAATTGCCCAAAATGTGTGCCTAATTTTAAAGGGACTAACGAGAGTTTTATTGCAAAAGCAAAAGAAATTCATGGAGACAAGTACAACTATGAGAAAGCAAATTATATTGGCAATCATAAAAAAGTAATAATAACTTGTCCGACACATGGTGATTTCGAGCAAACTCCGGCAAATCATACTCACAAATCAAATCCCCAAGGTTGTCCGAAATGTTCAGGTAGATTCCCATTAAATACTGATGAATTTATATTAAGAGCGAATGAGAAACACGATTTTTACTATGATTATACCAAAGTCGTGTATGAAAGTATTACCTCTAAAGTGAAGATAATTTGTCCATTTCATGGAGAATTCGAGCAACAATCAAGTGTTCATTTAAACGGAAGTGGTTGTCAAAAATGCAGGTTACCAAAGGGAGAACATAAAGTCCAAAAAGTACTTAAAGAATTGAATATTCAATTTGAACAACAATATTCTTTTCCTGATTGTAGGTATGTAAATCCACTGCCTTTTGACTTTTTAATCAGGATTGGAGAAAACCATTTATTAATTGAATTCAATGGAGAACAACATTATAGACCTGTTAAATTTGGTGGTTTAAATGATAATACTGCTGATGACACATTTTCAGAAGTGAAAAAGAGAGATGAGGTAAAAAAAAATTATGCCATCAAAAATGGAATACCTTTATTGATTATAAAATATGACGAAACAGATAGGATATTAGAAATTATCAATGAATTTTTAAACTTGGAAAAAAGAAACAAGTAGCAGCCAACAGCTAAGACTTCATTGGGCTTGAAATGCCAGCAATGAAGCCTTTGTTGAACGGAACAGATCGTTATTTAGTAAATAAAGAATATAAAATTGCCAGTGCATAACAGGTGTTATGCCTCATTGTAAAAAAA
The DNA here is from genome assembly GCA_010906935.1 of Gelidibacter sp. Lineage (GTDB taxonomy): Bacteria > Bacteroidota > Bacteroidia > Flavobacteriales > Flavobacteriaceae > Lutibacter. The sequence continues at coordinate 1,653 of JAAFHC010000220.1, read as the reverse complement.
CAGTGCAACCATCAAACCGACTGCTCGACAACAGACAAAAACGCCAACCCTTCGCAAAATTAAAAGAGGTATTTTGCCTGTTCAAGGCGATTTAAATTCATTGCTCGTTTGTTTCAAGTTGTGTAGTTGACAAAAATAAAAAATGCTTGTAAATGCGTTAGCACTTACAAGCAAAAATTTAACTCTTGCGAAAAAAAACTTCACTCTTTGCAAGAGTGTCTATTACTTCAAAATTTAATTATGCAGCTAAGCAAGCATAGCTTTGCATTCAGCAGCACATTTGCGACAAGCATCTGCACATACTTTGCAATGTTTCATGTCTGAATGTTTTTCACATTCAGTTGCACAAGCATTACAAGCGTCTTCGCATTTTTTGTAAAGAGCATCCAAGTTTGCATCGGTTTCACTTGCATCAATTAAAGCGTTGCACGCATCAGCACAAGCAATGCAAAGTTTTTCGGATTTTTCCATTCCTGCTTTTCCTTTATTTTCAGCGGCGCAGGTTTCACATGCATCAGCACATGTTTGACAGGCATCAATACAGCTTTCAATTTTTTTATTTTTCATTTTTTATTGAATTTAAATTTTCTTCAGTTCCACTGTTGCTTGGTCTTCAGTTTTGCTGTTGCCCAATATTTTATTTAATGTTTTTTATCATTATTTTTTTGTGTTTTCGGTTTTGCCAGTGGAGGTTCATCTATACGAGTAGGGTCAATTTTACTTGGCTCTTCAATTTGTGTAGGATCATTTTTTTCAGGTTCATCTCCTCCGAGTTTTGGCTTGGTAGGTTCAGGGTTTTTATCCGGCTTTACTGGAATATCCTTTTCGGGATTAACAGGATTATTTTGTTCTTTTTTCGTAGGTGAATTATTATTTATTTTCTCTAAGATTTGCTACTTTTTTTTTGCCGCACTCTTTTCCTTGGGTACTTTTAACCCCGCCTTGCGCGCTTCGGATATCCCGATTGCAATGGCTTGCTTACGGCTGGTTACTTTTTTACCTGAGCCGGAACGGAGCGTACCTTCTTTCATTTCGTGCATTACCGTTTCAATTTTTTCCTGAGCTTTTTTACTGTACTTTGCCATCATGATTGTTTTAGGATAATAAATAATTCATTAAAAAGAAACTTTTACTTGGTATTTCCAATAGGAACACTAATTTCACTTGATTTCATCTTTTTGTATTTCCGCGTTATGTGATTGTTATTTGTATTACAAACTTCATTATCCAACAAGGGTTCATTCTCTAAAGTTTTTATCACTTTAGCATCTTCTTCTTTCTATCTCCCTTTTTGCTCAAATCACCAACGTAACCCAATTCCTTTTCTTTGCGGCTGTCTAAATCGTCTCTTATTTCAGGACGAGGTTTTTTTGAGTTACCCTGCTTACTTTGTTTATTGTTTGTACTTCTCGATGTTTTCATGTTTATGTTTTTAATTAATTGGAAATTAGTTTAACGCGTTGGCAAATACTTCGCATTGGATCTTATTTTTAAATTTTTAAAAACCATCCCTTGCCTAAGCGAGGGGTGGAGTTTTGTTATCTACTTTATTTTACTTTTTAACCCGTTGGGTGCAATTAAATAATTTGAATTTTGACATTATTAATCGGTCTTTCAAATATAAACTTATTGATATATTGAACCAAAGTTAAT
>JAAFHC010000219.1 GCA_010906935.1 Gelidibacter sp. | reverse complement strand
CGACTTCAAGATACTGAATTTCAGTATCTTGACCAATATCTAACCAACTTATTTTAACTTATTTTAAACTAAATAATTGCACCCAACGGGTTAACTTAGTATTTATTGATTAAAATTTACGTAACTAATCAGGATATAAATATTTTAAAACTAATTGATTATTAGACTGTTATTTTTTTTACCGCAAGGGTCGCAAAGAAAAATCAAAGGTCGCAATATTAATTATAGTTGATTTACAACACATTGCGTCCATTGCGATTTCCTTAGCGTACATTGCGGTTAAATTTAAAGCTTTATATTACAGATCATTATCATACTGATTAGTAACAAATTTACTTATTCCGAACATAAATCAATTTAAATCGCACCCCGATTTGCACTCTCTCATCAATTTCAAACTGCTTAAGCGACTTAAACAAAGGCGTTAATTTTTCGAATCCGAAACTCCTAGCATCGAAATTTGGTTGTTTTTTCAGAATCAAAGAACCCACATCTCCCAAAAATGCCCATCCGTCTTCATCTGCTACATCTGAAACGGATTGTTTAAGGAACTTAATCACTTTTGGTGTTATTTTTTCGAAAACTGGTTTTTTCGACTCACCCCCTTTTTCGTCTGGTTTATCACTATAAGGTTCTAAAATCTCCAAATAAATAAACTTATCACAAGCCACAATAAACGGATCTGGGGTTTTCTTTTCCCCAATTCCGTATACCCGCATTCCCGATTCCCTGAGCCTTGTCGCCAATCGCGTAAAATCGCTATCTGATGAAGCCAGGCAAAATCCATCAACATTATTTGAATATAAAATATCCATGGCATCTATAATCATTGCAGAATCTGTTGCGTTTTTGCCAGTGGTATAGCCATATTGTTGGATTGGTGTTATCGCATTTTCAAGCAAAATATTTTTCCATTTACTCAATTGTGGCTTTGTCCAGTCACCATAAATTCTTTTTATGGTTGGCGTACCATATTTGGCAATTTCCTCCATCATTTCCTTAATATATTTGGAAGGTATGTTATCTCCATCAATCAAAACGGCTAATCTTATGTCTTTTACCATATCTATTTAAATGTAAAAATTATGATCCATTTTTATTTTATTACTTTCATTTGTAACTTAAAATTAACTAGTTATATGAATTACAGCTAATTATTTGAATCAAATAACAGACTTCAAAATAAAAAAAATAAATTAATATCTCGCTAAATTAGTTAAACCCAATTATAATACAGTACCTTTGCAGCTAATATTATATTTAAAATTTTTAACAATGAGTAAAGGAACAGTAAAATTCTTCAATGAAGCTAAAGGATTTGGTTTTATTAGTGAGGAAGGTTCAAACAAAGAACATTTTACATTTTGTACACATTTCTGGATTAATCGACGAAGTACGCGAAGGTGACGAAGTTGAATTCGATTTACAGGAAGGTAAAAAAGGATTAAACGCAGTAAATGTAAAAGTTATTTAATATATACTTACCTTTTTACAATGTAAAGCCTGTCATTTTTGACAGGCTTTTTTTTAGCAGTAACAAATCGAAAGAAAACATAAAAATAAAACAGCTAAGGAAATTTTTGAAAATTAGGGAATTCAGATAGTCTTAGAAGGAAATAAAATATCATATAGCCTTATTTTCAGTGATTTAGCCTTAAACTAATAGTTATCCAAACAATTCACTTACCTTTGCACCCATTAAATAAAATACATGATATTTAAAGATCTAGAAATTATTGAACCTATCCTTAAAGCGCTAAGTGCTGAAGGTTATATCCACCCCACTCCAATTCAAGAACAATCAATTCCAATTCTGCTCAATCGAAACGACCTTTTGGGTTGTGCGCAAACAGGAACAGGAAAAACGGCAGCATTTGCCGTTCCCATATTACAACACCTATTTCTTGACCATAAAAGCACCAGCAATAACCAGCGCAAAATTAGAGCGCTCATTATTACGCCTACACGAGAATTGGCGATCCAAATTTCGGACAGTTTTACAGCTTACGGAAAATTTACCGGAATTAAAAATACCGTTATTTTTGGCGGTGTAAAGCAGGGCCAACAAACAGATGCGCTTCGCAGAGGCATAGATGTGCTCGTTGCAACACCTGGAAGATTGCTCGATTTAATGAATCAAGGTTATATTTCATTAAAAGACGTTGAATATTTTGTGTTAGATGAAGCCGATCATATGTTAGATATGGGTTTTATTCACGACATTAAAAAGATTATTGCCAAATTGCCAACAAAACGACAATCTTTGTTCTTTTCTGCAACAATGCCGGCAGATATTGTGGATTTATCCCGAAAAATATTGGGCAACCCACAAAGAGTAACCGTAAAACCCGAGCAAGCAACTGCCGAAAAAGTGGAACAGGCAGTTTATTTTGTCAGCAAAAAAAGCAAACCTAAATTATTGGTTCATTTGCTGGAAACCGAAGCTGTGGAATCTACGCTTATCTTTTCGAGAACAAAACATGGTGCTGATAAAATTGTGCGGTTTTTGGAGAAAGCTGATATTAGTGCTGCTGCCATTCACGGCAATAAATCCCAAGGTGCGCGACAACGTGCGCTAGGCGATTTTAAAAGTGGCGAAACAAGCGTTTTGGTAGCTACAGATATCGCCGCTCGAGGTATAGACATTGATGAATTATCGCTTGTAATTAACTACGATTTGCCAAATATTCCTGAAACTTACGTTCACCGTATTGGAAGAACCGGTCGCGCAAGCGCCAGCGGAATTGCAATTTCGTTTTGCGATGCAGAGGAAAGAGCCTTTTTACGCGATATCCAAAAATTAATCGATCAAAAGATTCCTGTGGTAACAGAACACCCTTTTCTGGTTGATGGCATTGACGGTACGCCTATTGATGAGGAAAAACCAAAAAATTCGCGTTCTCCAAAAGCAGGCAATGGCGGCGGAAGAAATAATGGTTGGAAAAACCGCAAGCCGCTAGCCAAAAAACAACGCTAGTAACTACAGTAAGTATAAAAACAAAAAAGGCTATCAGAAATGATAGCCTTTTTCGTTTTTGGATTGTATTGAAGATTAAAATCTTTTTTTCCCACCAAATTTGTTGTCACGCTTTGGTGCATCAGTTTTTGGTTTTGCTTTACTAACAACAATAGTACTGTTGTCATATTGGCACTCATCAAGCTCTTCAATTGCTTTTAAAGCTTGCTCTGCGTTCTTCATTTCCACGAAGCCAAATCTTTTAGATTCGCCCGTTTCTTTGTCGGTAATAACTTTTGCAGAAACTACTTCACCATACTCTTCAAATAATCCCTGTAAGTCCTCACTTGTAGTTGAAGAACTTAATTTTGCTACGAAAATGTTCATGTTTTAAATAAAATGTTATATAATTTAAGTTTAAAAAAATTGAAGCAAGCAAACTCGAATAAATAACTGCAATACTAGAATTTTTATTGAATCCGCAAATGTAAAAAAATAAATCCATTCTTTTTTATAAATGCCTAACTATCTTACGCTCTGTAAAAATAATAGTGTTTCGGTATTTTGGATTATCAACTTAACAAATACACAATTAAACACTTCATTTTTGGGCGTTCCCTTTCAGGTCGGGCTTTCCGTTACAAACTTTTTATCGGTGAAAAACCGCTAAAAAGGTTTTCCGCTGCAATCCCTAACACAAATTGAATTATTATAATTAAATTTTTTTTGCGCACATTGCGATTTTTCTTTGCACTCTTTGCTGTTAAAAAATCAGTTAAAATTTAGACTTATTTTAGTAATTATGCAGGAATTTGCTGACTCAAACAATGCAACGTTCCAAAGCCCCAAATTAAATCGATGGCGCTTATACCAATAATTTCTCTGTCAGGAAAACAGTCTGCTAAAATATTTAAAACAATTCTGTCATTTGGGTCATTAAAAGTGGGCACTAAAACACATTTATTTAAAATAAGAAAATTAGCATAACTCGCCGGAATTCTCACATGGTCAAAATCAATTCGCTTTGGCATTGGCAAACAAACAATTTTTGGAGATTTTCCATTTTCAAGCTTCGCCTGCTGCAATCGTTTTAAATTGTCCTGCAATGGCTTGTAATTTGGATCTTTTGAGTCAGATTCCACCACAGTTATAATGGTGTCTTCGTTTACAAATCGGCACAAATCATCTATATGTCCGTGCGTATCATCGCCAACAATGCCATCGCCCAACCATATTACATTGGTAATAATTCCTAAATATTCTTTAAAAACCGCTTCGTAATCTGCTTTGGTGAAATTTTCATTCCTGACTTGAATACTCGGATGCAACAAACATTCTTCCGAAGTTAATAAGGTTCCTTTTCCGTTGCTGTCAATAGCGCCACCTTCAATAATTACTGGGATTCCTTTATAAACTGCTTGTGTTAACGGAATATCCAAAAACGCGGCTACTTTTAATGGTACCAATTTATCAAGTTGATAATTGCTGTATTTTGCCCAACCATTGAAATTAAAATTAAGAGCTTCCCTCCCATTTTTATTTTTGACAATAATGGGTCCGGAATCTCGCATCCAGCTTCTATTTGTTTTTTGAATAATGAAAGAAACGTTTTCACTTTTAACGTGCGCCATTTCAAGCATTCCAATTACTTTTTCTTTCAATTTTTCATTGGCAACCAATAAAAAAACAGCTTCAACATGGGCTACTTTTTTGATAAATTCAACAAAAGCCCATTGAATAGCGCCATATTTTCCCGGCCAATCATTGCCATTGTGCGGAAAACAAAGCAACAATCCCTGTTGTTTTTCCCATTCTGCAGGAAATCTTCTGTTATTTGCCATTATTTATCAATTGCTCTTTTGGTAATTTCTCCATAGGATTCAATCCTTCTGTCTCTGAAGAATGGCCAATTCTGACGCACGTTTTCCTGTAAATCCAAATTTACTTCTGCAATTAAAATTTCTTCTTTATCGTGTGATGCCTGCGCCAAAATTTCGCCTTGAGGACCCACAATAAATGAGGAACCCCAAAACTGAATTCCTTCCGTATTCGGTAGGTATTTTTCTAAACCAATTCTATTTGCAGCAGCCACGTAAACCCCGTTTGCCACGGCGTGCCCTTTCATTACATTCATCCAGGCGCCATGCTGATTTACGCCAAATTCTTCTTTTTCTCGTGGATGCCATCCGATTGCTGTAGGATAAAATAACACTTCTGCGCCTTGCAAAGCGGTTAATCGTGCAGCTTCAGGAAACCATTGATCCCAACAAATAAGCGTGCCTATTTTTCCTTTTTTGGTTGGAAATGCTTTAAAACCAATATCTCCCGGCGTAGGCGTAAAATAAAATTTTTCATAAAAATGAGGATCATCCGGAATGTGCATTTTGCGGTACAAACCTGCTTCAGATCCATCTGTATCAATAATATAAGCACTGTTGTGATAAATTCCTGCCATTCTTTTTTCAAAAAACGGAACTACAATCACCACGCCCAATTCTTTTGCCAAAGCACTGAAAGCTATAAATGATGTGCTGTACAACTCTTCTGCCAATGAAAAATTATCGGTATCCTCACTCTGACAGAAATAATGACTGCTGTACAATTCCGGCAATGAAATGACTTCCGCGCCTTGTTTTGCAGCATCTTTTACCCAGCTTAAACATTTTTTCAAATTATTTTCAGCGATATCATTTAAATTAAGCTGTATTACGGCAATTTTATAAGTTCTGTTTGGCATTTGAAAGAATTTAGAATGTAAAAGTAGTTTTTTTATAAAAAGACGTCATCAACAATTTTAGATTTTTTGTTGAAATTCAATTTTTATTTAATTGAACGCAAATAAAGATTTTCTACTTTATCTCGTGCCCATTGGGTTTTTCTTAAAAATTTTAGGCTCGAATTTATGGAAGGATTCGATTTAAAACAATTGATATTAATCAATTGGCCCAGTTCTTCCCATCCGTACATTGCCACCAGAAATTGGAGTATTTCTGCAAGTTTAACGCCGTGAAGCGGATTGTTAGGTTGTTCTTCCATTGTTTAAACTTTTAATATTTAATATTTAACCTCTAACTTCTAATATCTAACTTTTAATATTTAATATCTAATATTTAATATTTTTAATCTTTTACCAATCTATCGGACGGTAATCTTTTAAAAATTTACCACTCCAATGTTTTCCGGTATTAATTCCGTCGAATAACGGATCCATCACGCGTGCCGCACCATCAACAATATCCAATGGCGGTTGAAAATCGTGCACTTCTATTTTATGTTTTGACAATTCAACGGGATCTTCGTCCGTAACCCAACCTGTATCAACGGCATTGATATAAATTCCGTTTTTTGCAAAATCTGAAGCGGCAGTGTGTGTCATCATATTCAATGCTGCCTTGGCCATATTGGTGTGAGGATGGCGATCCTGTTTTGTAAAGCGATGAAACTTTCCTTCCATAGCAGATACATTAATAATGTGTTTTATACCGGTATTTTCTTTTTTCATTAAATTGGACAAACGGTTGCACAACACAAACGGTGCAACAGCATTTACCAACTGAACCTCAATCATTTCCGTAGTTTCTATTTCTCCTAATTTCAACCGCCAGCTATTCGTTTTTCTTAAATCCACTTGCTGCAAATCGGCATCTAGCTTTCCTTCCGGAAAAACTTCACTGGCAGCCAAAGAGTTATCAAAACTATAAGGTATTTGCGATAATTTTGCTGAAGAACTTAGTCCAACTCCTGGTTCTGAACCGTGCCAGGTCACTGGAATATTGCTTTGACTGTTCGCAATTTCTGTTGATAAATTTCGCAATTCCTGCAAACAATTATGATGGTTGCTAAGTAACTTTTTGGCAAATTGGGGCAAATCCTCAAAATTCATTTCTTCTTTTGCCATCAAATGATGGTAAAATCCGGCAGGTCTTCTTACGGTTTGCGCAGCATTGTTGATTAAAATATCCAATCGCGAATATTGTTGTTCTATATAATTACAAAAAATTTCAACGCTTGGAATGTGTCTTAAATCGAGTCCGTGAATTTTTAGGCGATCTGCCCATTCAAAATAATCTTTTTCTTTAGAAAATCGCAAAGCTGAATCCACAGGAAACCTTGTGGTAGCAACCACTGTGGCTCCTGCACGCAACAACATTAACGTAATGTGATAGCCAATTTTTAAGCGAGAACCTGTTACAACAGCAACTTGTCCGGTAAGATCGGCTGTTTGAAACCGTTTAGCGTAATTAAAATCGCCACATTCGGTACACATCGTATCGTAAAAGTGATGCAGTTTGGTATAAACAGCTTTACACACATAGCAATTTCGAGGCGATTCCAATTCAAGTTCCTTATTTTTTGAATCGTCAATATGTGCCATTAACTTTGGTGCTACAAAAATAACGGCTTCCCGCGCACTTCTGATGCCAGTTTCTTTGCGCGCATGTTTGTCGCGTGCAATCATTTTTCGTTTGATGGATTTTTTGGCATCTTTTTTTCTTAGGGAAAACTCTTCACGACTTGGTCGCGTTAGCATTCCTGCAGCTTTCAGTAAAGCAATCCGCTTTTCTTCGGGGAGCTCAAATACTTGATTTGTATCACTTACCAATTTTTCTAATATTGCAATACAGGAATCAATTTGCTCCTGATTTACTTTATTAGATCCTTTATCATTTTTAAAATTCATAAAACGCTGCTTCAAGCGGCAAATATAGCTATAAAATACCTATTTTTTTGGTCTAATTTTTCTGAAAAAAGTTTGTTTTTTTTAGTTTCTCAATAAAAAACTGTCCTGTTTTTACCATTTTATTTTTCACCTTTTTGGTTGAAACTTAATTGTTTCATAATATCTTCCATCATTTCAACTTGCACTTGCTGCGCTAAAACAAAAAAGAGCGCCAATAGCGCTCTTTCTTTGAAAGAATAAACTTAATTTTCCAACAATTTTGAACTAAAATAGGAAGAGGAATTGGTAATTTTACCTTCATCATTAAAATCGTGAATATACATAGCTGGCAAAAGTATTTTTTTGTTGTCTGATTTTCTGATTAAATTGATATTCCACCAAGATTGCACCACTTTTGCACCGCCCAACTCGTACTCTATATAATC
>JAAFHC010000218.1 GCA_010906935.1 Gelidibacter sp. | reverse complement strand
ACAGGTGTTTTTCTTTCAATTGCAAAAGATGTTGCAGTAATAACTATCTCATCTAAAGATTCTGAAGAAGCTTTTAGTAAAATTGTTCCAAGGTTTTTAGAACCATTGTAGGAAATTGATTTTACTTCGTAACCAACAAATGAAACTTCTAATGTACCACTAGTCACTGAAGTTTCCAGAGTGAAATTTCCATCAAAATCTGTTGAAGCTCCTGTTTTAGTGCCTTTAACAACTAAAGAAGCGCCAGGTAATGGCTGATTTGATTCATCAACAACCTTACCGGTAAGTTTGGTTTGAGCGAAAATGGCAGAAGAACTAATTAATAGTACTACCATTAACAAATTTTTAAATTTTCTCATTGTTTAAATTAAATTTGAATTAAATGTTTGTGCAAAAATGGTCATTTTTAATAAATGAATCTTTAACAAATCGTTAAGTTTTTAACAAAAGTTTAAGACGTATAAATGTAGTCATAAACACCATTAAAACTGAATTGCGTTATTTTAAATATTAACAGTTTATTAACAGATGTTAAATATAGGTATAGGTTGCTTATTAAATCGGGTAAATTATTTATTCTGGTAGATTTTTTGCGCCAATTCTTTTCCCAATTCAACGCCGAATTGGTCGAAACTGAAAATGTTCCAGATAATTCCCTGAACAAATATTTTATGTTCATAAAAAGCGATTAAACTTCCCAAAGTTTTAGGTGTTAATTTATCAATTAAAATGGTAGTGCTTGGTTTGTTTCCTTCAAAAACTTTATAAGGCAACAAGGTTTCTATTTCATCCATTTTGCCTTGCATTTTTAAATCCAAATGCGCTTCTTCTTTGGTTTTTCCTTCTGCCAAAGCTTGGGTTTGCGCAAAAAAGTTGGCCATTAATTTGGTGTGATGTTCGGTATTTCCATAAAGCGATTCTTTAAATCCGATAAAATCGGCAGGAATTAATTTGGTTCCCTGATGCAATAATTGGATAAAAGCATGTTGGGCGTTTGTGCCTGTGCTTCCCCAAATAATATTTCCTGTTTGGTATGTTACCCGTTTTCCATTTCTATCGGCACTTTTACCATTGCTTTCCATGATGGCTTGTTGCAGGTATGGCGCAAATTTACTTAAATATTGGGTGTAAGGTAAAATGACTTCGGTTTCCGCCTTAAAAAAGTTGGTGTACCAAACGCCAATCAAACTTAAAATTACCGGTGCGTTGTTTTCAAACGGCGTATTTTTAAAATGTTCGTCCATTTCATAAGCACCAATGAGCAATTCCTTGAAATTATTGAAACCAACAGCCAAACTTATGGTTAAACCAACGGTACTCCACAAGGAGAATCGGCCACCAACCCAGTCCCACATGGTAAAAACATTTTCTGTGTCAATACCAAAGTTATTGGCGGCATTCAAGTTTGTGGAAACGGCCACAAAATGTTTTGCAACATCTTTTTCTGAAGCAGTTTGCAAAAACCATTTTTTTATGGTGGTTGAATTGGTAAGCGTTTCTTGTGTGGTAAATGTTTTTGAAACAATGACGAACAAGGTAGTTTCCGGATTTAAGGTTTTGATTACTTCCTGAACATGGTCACCATCAATATTGGAAACAAAATGAACATTTAAATGGTTTTTGTAATATTTTAAAGATTCAACTACCATATCCGGCCCTAAATCCGATCCGCCAATTCCTATATTTACCACATCGGTAATCGATTTATTGGTGTAACCTTTCCAATCTCCAGAAACAATTTTAGCGGTAAAAGACTCCATTTTACTCAAAGCATCTTTTACGTCAATCATAATATTTTTACCTTCAAGAAGAACAGGTTCGTTTGATTGATTTCTTAAGGCTGTGTGCAATACCGCTCTGTTTTCGGTTTTATTAATTTTTTCTCCTGAAAAATAAGATTTAATGGCATTTTCTAAATCAACTTCATGAGCCAAATCCAATAAATGTTTCAGCGTCTCTTCAGTGATTCTGTTTTTTGAATAATCAAATTCAAAGTCGTTGAAGTTGATGGTGAATTTATTTTTCCGATCAGGATCATTATTAAACATTGATTTTAAATGAACTGACTCTAAGGTTTTGTAATGTGAAGTTAGCGCTTCCCAAGCTTTTGTTTCGGTTGGATTTATATTCTTCATCGTCTTTATCTGAGAATTAATTGCTGGTTTTTATATTAAAATAAAATATTGTTATCAGGATATTCTATGGAATCCAATTGAATTTTAAGTGGCTCAATATATTTATTGTAAGCAGGTACTTTATCCTTTTTCATAGGTTCTGAATTTGGAAATTTTTGTTTTAACGGATCAACTTGTTCTCCATTTTTCCAAAAACGATAACACACATGTGGTCCAGCAGTATTGCCTGTCATTCCAATTAAACCTATGGTTTGCCCTTGTTTTACATAATCGCCAACTTTAACCATGCGTTTGCTCATATGCAAATATTGCGTGCTGTAAGTGCCATTATGTCTAATTTTAACATAATTTCCATTTCCGCCTGCATAACGCGATTCTGTTACTGTGCCATTTGCCGTAGCTTCAATTGGAGTTCCAATTGCTGCGGCATAGTCTGTTCCTTTGTGCGCCTTAATTTTGTTTCCATAATAGGCAATACGCCTTTTTAGGTTGTATTTAGAAGAGATTCTACTGAATTTTACAGGCATTTTTAAAAATTGCCGACGTAAAATATTTGCTTTTTCATCATAATATTCTGAAGCTTTATGGGTAGAATCAGTTTTATAATTAAAGGCATAAAAAGGCTTGTCATTATGCTCAAAATAGGCCGCTTTTATTTTTCCAATTCCAACGGGAATGGTGTCTTCTATGTAAAATTGTTCGTATCGTAAACCAATTTGAATTTATCATTTTTTTGAAGCTTGGAAAAATCGATGGCCCAAGCAAAAACTTCATCGGCCATTTTATAGGTTAAATCCGGACTTAACCCTTGGCTTTTGATAGCATGCGAAAGATGTGTGGTAATTAATCCCGACGCTGTTTCGATTTTAGTTTTAATAGGTCTTTTCCCATTAACTACAAAAATTGTCGAGTCCTTAAAATCTATAATGGTGTAATAAATTTTAGACTGCCTATAAATAAATACTTGCGCTTGTTGGGTGGAATCATCTTTAGCCAGAATGGTGTAAGGTATTCCCGCTTTGAGACTTCTAATATTGAAAGAATCTCTTATCTTGGTGACAATTTCATATATTTTTGAGCTGCCAATTTTATTTCTTGATAAAATTTCCCCAAAGTTTTCTCCTGATTTAAGGGTGTCATTTATAACTTTATAATCATTTAATCTGTAACCAAATTCATAAACAATTTTTTCAGGGATTATTATGGTTTCAGGTTTTTCATTTTTACAGGCAATACTTAGAACAACGAATAAAAGGGCAACTAATTTTTTCAATGTATGCTATTTTAACAATTAAATTTGAATCAACAAATGAATTGCGAAAATACAATTTTATTT
>JAAFHC010000217.1 GCA_010906935.1 Gelidibacter sp. | reverse complement strand
TGGGAATTGCCTTGGCCAAAGGAAATTATATGACTTTTATTGATGCCGATGATGTGTGGAAACCCCATTTTTTAGCGGAGAATGTCGCCAGAATTGCACAATCGGAAGGTTTTTTATGCGCCTCTTATGAAATGTATGATGCAACGCTTACCCAAAAATTAGGGGAATTAATTGTTCCGGAATATGCAAGCTATGCCGCTATTTTAAAAACAAATACCATCAGCTGCTTAACGGCATTTATCGATATTTCGCGTTTGGGAAAGGAGTTTATGCCCGAAATAAAATACCGACAGGATATGGGCTTATGGTTAAAATACCTAAAAAAAATCAATAGCGTAGAAGGCATTCAAGAAAGTTTGGCCATTTACAGAATCAGAAAGCAATCATTGTCCAGTAATAAAATAAATTTATTGAAACACCAATGGACTTATTACCGAAACGTTGAGAAATTGTCTGTTTTAACATCGGGCTATTATTTCAGCATTTGGATGTATTATGGGGCAAAAAAATATTGGATGATTAAAAGTAAATATTAAATATTAAAAGTTAAATATTAAAAGTTGAAAGTTCAAGACTCAAGGCTGAAAGCTCAAAGCTTGCCTGCCGGAGGCAGGTTTAAAAGTTCAAAGCTCTAAGCTCAAAGTCTGAAGACCGAAGACCGAAGACCGAAGACCGAAGTCGGAAGCACAAAGTTCAAAGCTCGAAGCTCAAAGCTCAAGGCTTAAAGTTGGATAGCTTAAAAATTTAAAACACGAAAGAAACTATTTTCTCCCTTTAGGGCTGGGGAAAAAAAATAGTTTCAATACTAAAACGCGGATTTGCAATCCGTGCCCATAACAATGTAGCTTATGCAAAACTCATCTTTCACAGATGGCGCGGATTTGCAATCACTGATGGCGCGGATTTGCAATCCGTGCCCATAACGCAGATGAAATCACAGATAGCGCGGATTTGCAATCCGTGCCTATTACAGTTTTGTGCAATACTCATTTTACACAAAATTTAGATCAAAATAAGTCTAACAAAATAACTTCTAATTCATTTTCTAAATCCGCATAATTTCTGGCAGAACTAAAATAATAATCTTCTGGTAAGGTTACTATTTTTTCCAATACGGGATTTTGATGTATATAATTTATTTTTTGTAGTATAAACCAATTAGTTGTCACAATTTCTGCGTGATAACCGTCCTGCCAAATTTTAAACTTTTGTTCTCGTTTTAAATGTTCGCATGCTTTCTGAAAATAGGCCAATAGCCACTCTCTTCTGCTTTCAGGATTCTCTAGAATGGTATTAATTATTTTCTTTGAGGTAAATTTCTTAAAATCTCGAATGACATCTGACAATACAAAGCCATTGGTAGCTTTGCAAAGTAAATGTATGTGACTAGACATTAAACAATAAGCGTAGATTTCTAAACCTTTATGTTTTTGACAATATTCTAAAGCATTAATGATGTTATACTTTTGATTTAATCTGGTAAAAACATCAATCCAACCTACAGTTGTTATGGTGATAAAGTAAGCTTCTTCCGTGTTTATAGCTTTGTATTTTGTCGACATTTTTTATTTTATATGTATAAAAATTTTATCACAATTTTACGTTGAAGTTTATGTTTTATCGGTGAAGAAGTTTTGTTGGCACGGATTACAAATCCGCGCTATCAAATCACATATTGGTAAGCACGGATTACAAATTTGCGCTATCAAATTACATAATAGTAAGCACGGATTACAAATTTGCGCTATCAAATCACATATTGGTAAGCACGCATTACAAATTTGCGCTATCAAATCACATATTGGTAAGCACGGATTACAAATTTGCGCTATCAAATCACATATTGGTAAGCATGGATTACAAATTTGCGCTATCAAATCACATATTGGTAAGCACGGATTACAAATCCGCACTATCAAATTACATATTAGTAAGCACGGATTACAAATCCGCGCTATCAAATCCGCGCTATCAAATCCCAAATCGTAAATCGTAAATCCCAAATCGTAAATCCCAAATCGTAAATCCCAAATCGTAAATCCCAAATCACAAATCCAATAGACAAACAAATAAATTACAAAAGAAACGTTTGAACTTTATAAAAAAATTAGTCTAACTTTGGCTGATTAAGTGAAAAAGATTAAAATCGTTTTAAATGCACGCGGATAAATTTTATTTAGACATTTCTGAACGGCGACTTTTTTTGCGTGTTCTTGATATTGCTTTTGTTGTGTTGGCTTTATATGTGCTTCATACTTTTTTTGAATTCGACTATTTCGATTTTTCAAATCCCAACAGCACCTTATGGATTTCAACTTTAGTCATTTACCTATTGGTATTTGGGGAGATTTTTGAAATGTACGATTTAAGAGTGGCCAGCGACAAATACTTAACCCTGCGAAGTGTTGTAATCACTGTGTTTTTTAGCACCTTCTTGTATGTATTTACACCAGTAATTTCTCCGCTGTTGCCTTCGAACCGATTGCAATTGGCGTATTTTTCACTGACTTTGCTTTTTTCAATTCTGTTTAACAGATTGCTTTATATTCAATTGATATTTTCACCCCGCTTTTTGAAAAATATTTTATTGGTTGCAGAGTCTTCCCAACTTGAAGGATTGGTTGCATCAATTCAAAATAAGAGTGCGAACAAGATTGTAGCGTATGTGTCAAATGCAGAAATAGCCAATAATGACACCATGAATTTTACCGCCATTTCGACTGCAAAATTGGGTGAAATTGTAAAAAAGGAAGGTATTAACGAGATTGTTGTTTCTTCAAATTTACATAAATTTATAACGCCGACCTTAAATAAACAACTCATTGCATTGTTTGAAAAAGGATTGGTGATCAGGAGCGCCGATAATTTTATTGAAGAGGAAACCCATCGCATTTCTGAAGCACAATTGACCACCGATTTTTACAACTATTTTACCTTCAGCAAAAGCCATCAAAACAATTTGTATTTGGCATTCCGACGTTTTATGGATGTATTTTTTTCTGTCATAGGAATTTTGGTTTTTATGGCGTTAATCCCTTTCATATTTTTAGGAAATGTGCTTGCGAGTAAAGGACCGCTATTATATACCCAGGAAAGGGTTGGCAAAAGAGGAAAGAAATTCAAGATTATTAAATTTAGAAGCATGGTGGTAAATGCAGAGGGAAACGGCGTGGAATGGGCACAAAAAAATGATCCAAGGGTCACCCTTTTTGGCAGAATTCTCAGAAAAACCAGAATCGATGAAATTCCGCAGTTTATCAATGTGTTAAAAGGCGATATGAGTTTGATTGGTCCTCGCCCCGAACGCCCGGAATTTGTAGAATTACTGGAAAAAGAACTTCCTTTTTATGCCATCCGACACGTGGTAAAACCAGGCTTGACGGGTTGGGCGCAGGTCATGTATCCCTACGCACATACAGTGGATGACCAGCATAAAAAATTAATGTACGACCTGTATTACATCAAAGAGCGAAATTTATTGATGGATTTAAAGATCATTATCAAAACCATCAGCACCATTTTATTCTTCAGGGGAACTTAAATAATGTTATATGTTGAAATGTTGAAATGTTGATTTGTTGATTTGTTGATACGACAACCTACAACCTACAACCTATAACCTATAACCTACAACCTATAACCTATAACTAATAACCAATAACATTTAACTTTAGTTAAAATTCGCTGGTAAAGTGCAGTTTCACATTTGGATATTTTTCCTGGGTCATTTGAATGGAAAACGC
>JAAFHC010000216.1 GCA_010906935.1 Gelidibacter sp. | reverse complement strand
CATTGTATTCGTTTTGCGTGAACGGTTTTTTTGTGAACTGTTGTCCGTGAACTGTGAACTGGTTTATTTCTATTTCACTCATTGTATTCGTTTTCTTTTAATACTGAGCGCAGCGAAGAACAGTTCACAGTTCACAGGGAGCGCAGCTTTGAGCTTTGAGCTTTGAGCTTTAAACATTTATCTTGCAGTCTTGCTGTCTCGTCGAATACGAAGTTTTTGAAAAAATTAGCCTGTGCCGAATTTATTTCAGTATGGCAATCTGTTTGTTATTTGATCTCTATATCCCGTTGAAGGCGTTATCTGCCTGATAACATGAGTTTGCCGCGTTGTCATTTCGCTATCGCTCCCTGACGCCTCGCAATCAGTCGTGCGGTCATTCCTTTATACTTTACTTTTTCAATTCAAAATATTGCTTCTCTTCCCAACGCGCCAGCTGGTATCTGCGCGCCATCTCGCCCATAGCTTTCGCTATGTCGCACTAAAAACAGCTACCAGCTGTTTTCTTAACGTTCGGCCCTACTCAAACTTAATAGATTTCGCCGGACTGATTTTTGAGATGATGATGGAAGGAACAATTAACATGGCCAAGCAAAGCAGCAGGGTTCCAATGTTTAAAAGGGCAATATACCCAAAATCGATATAGACCGGAACGGTATTTACGTAGTACGTTGAAGGGTCTAAGGTTAAAATACCCGAGTATTTTTGCGCAAACAAAATAGTGAGTCCGATGAGGTTACCCCAAAACAATCCCTTTATAATAAGGTAGGCCGCATTGTACAAAAATATTTTTCTGATGCTGAAATTTGAACCACCCAGGGCTTTTAAAATGCCCACCATTTGGGTTCTTTCTAAAATTAAAACCAATAAAGCGGTAATCATATTGATGCCTGCCACCAAAATCATAATGGCAATAATTAAATACATATTGTTGTCGAACAAGGCAATCCATTCAAAGATGGAAGGATATTTCTCCATCACGCTCCTACTGTTTAAGGTGGAAGCGGTTTGCAAATACACCTGATCACTTTTTTCCTGAATCTCATCAAAATTGTTCAGCAATACTTCAAATCCGCCCACTTCATCATCTTCCCACCGATTCATTTTTTGGATGTGTCGAAGATCGGCGATCACAAAATTTTCATCAAACTCCTGAAAGCCGGAATTGTAGATACCCACCACGTTAACCACACGAATCCAGGGCGCCTTTGCCGGATCTTCTTTTACAAAAAGGATGTTAAACTCATCACCCAAATGAATGGCGAGCCGGTTCGAGATCTCTTCTGAAATAAGCACTTCATTAGCCACTTCTTTGGAAAAATCGGGCAACCTTCCTTCCGTTAGGTATTCTTTAAAAAATGTCCAGTCGTATTCCTTTCCCACCCCTTTAAAAATAATACCTTCAAAGTCTGTTTTGGTCCTTATAATTCCTGCCTTGGTGGCAAAAACCTGCACATTTTTAATGCCGTCTATGGTGGTGAATTTCGGATAGAAATCTTGTGTTTTGGAAACCGGATTTAAAGTGATTTCCGAATTGTTGTCGTCGAAATTCGTGATTTGTACATGGCCGTTAAACCCTGAAAGCTTTTCGCGAATCTTTTGTTGAAGTCCGATTCCGGTAGCCACAGCAACCATCATAATCACCATGCCCATGGCGATGGCGATAATCGCTATTTTTATTATCGGCGATGAAATGCTACTTTTGTATTGCTTAGCGGCAATAATGCGTTTTGCAATAAATAACTCGTAATTCAATTGGTCTATGATTTCTATACGGTTCAAAAATACATATTTCTTATCGGTTTTCACCTTGTTTTTTTGTTTGAATTCCTGTACCGTAAGAAAACAGTTCATCGATATAAACCCTAAGAAAAAAGACAGTCCTCATGAAATTGTGGTTGGCGCAAACAATACCAAAGCTTATTTGTCTTTCATGAAAGGTAAAAATATGGCTGTTGTGGCGAATCAGACAAGCGTTATTTTCAAAAAAAACGGCGCTATGCATTTGGTGGATTCCCTGCTTTCATTGCGAATGAATATTTCCAAAGTATTTTCTCCGGAGCATGGATTTAGGGGTGATGTGGATGCCGGCGAAACGGTGAATGATGGATTTGATTTAAAAACGGGTTTGCCCATTGTTTCACTTTATGGGAAAAACAAAAAACCGACCCATGAACAGCTTCAGGGAATTGAATTGGTTGTTTTTGATATTCAGGATGTTGGGGTGCGATTTTACACCTATATATCTACCTTGCATTATGTGATGGAAGCTTGTGCGGAAAATGGCATTCCGCTGATTGTGTTGGACAGGCCAAATCCGAACGGACATTATATTGACGGACCAACTTTGGAAACGGAACATACGAGTTTTGTGGGCATGCATCCTGTTCCGCTGGTTTACGGAATGACCATTGGCGAATATGCGAAAATGATCAACGGGGAACAATGGCTGAAAAATAAAATGACGTGCAACCTTACGGTGATTCCTTTGAAAAATTATACGCACCAAAGCGAATACCACCTTCCCATTAAGCCTTCTCCCAACCTACCAAACGACAAAGCCATTAATTTATATCCGAGTTTGGGATTTTTTGAAGGCACCACCATCAATGCAGGAAGAGGTACCGAAAATCAGTTTCAGCAATACGGCGCCCCGTTTTTTCCGAAAAGTGCCTTCAGTTATACCCCGAAGCCCAATGCTGGCGCCAAATCTCCAAAACATTCAGGGCAATTGTGTTATGGCGTCGATTTAAAAAATACAAAAAGATTAAGCTTTGTCAATATTGAATGGCTGCTTGATGCTTATTCGAAAACACCCAAAACTGAATCCTTTTTTGGATCCTCGTTTACCATTCATGCCGGAACCCTTCAACTAGAAAATCAGAGTTAAAAAGCGGTTTAACCGCTAGAGAAATACACGATTCATGGCAACCTGAAATAGCGGAATTTAAAAAGATCCGCAAAAAATATTTGTTGTATGAGTAGGGTTGTTGGTTATGGGTTATAGGTTATAGGTTATAGGTTATAGGTTATGGGTTATAGGTTATAGGTTATAGGTTATAGGTTATAGGTTATAGGTTATAGGTTATGGGTTATGGGTTATGGGTTATGGGTTATAGGTTATGGGTTATGGGTTATGGGTTATGGGTTATGGGTTATGGGTTATGGGTTATATGGGTTGTGGGTTATGGGTTATGGGTTATATGGGTTGTGGGTATGGGTTGTGGGTTGTGGGTTATGGGTTATGGGTTATGGGTTATGGGTTATAGGTTTCTGAAGGGAGTGTTCATTAAACTGTGTCATCCTTTCTGAACTTTCAACTTGATTCTTTGAGCTTTGAGCTTTGAACCTACCTCCGGCAGGCAAGCCTTTTGACTTTTGACTTCCGACTTCGGTCTTCGGACTTCGGACTTTGAACCTACCTCCTGCAGGCAAGCTTTTAACTTTCCGTTTTTTCATCATTTTTGCGAAAAAAGCAAAAATGCCGCCAAAACCATCATCTTTTTCTATTCTTACCCGGCATTTAAACGCCGGGCTACAAATATATTGCTCCTCTGGAGCAAATTGAATCTCTTCGGTCTTCAGACTTTAACCT
>JAAFHC010000215.1 GCA_010906935.1 Gelidibacter sp. | reverse complement strand
TATGAACAATTTCGATTTTCAAAATCCGACCAAAATACTATTTGGTAAAGGTCAAATAGCAACATTATCAAAAGAAATTCCTGAAAATGCCAAAGTATTGCTGATTTATGGCGGCGGTAGCATTAAAAATAACGGCGTTTACAACCAAGTGAAAGCTGCATTGACAAATTTTGAAGTGTTGGAATTTGGCGGAATTCCCGCCAATCCGGAATATGCGGTTTTAATGAATGCCCTAAAAGTCATAAAAAGCGAAAACATTACTTTTTTATTGGCTGTTGGCGGCGGTTCGGTGATTGACGGTGTTAAATTTTTATCGGCAGCAGCAGTTTACGAAGGTGAAGACCCTTGGAATATTTTAAAAAATAGCGAGCGAAGTTTGAAAGGAATGCCTTTTGGAAGCGTATTGACCTTGCCTGCAACCGGCTCTGAAATGAATTCAGGTGCGGTAATTACACGCAGAGAAACCAAAGAAAAATTGGTGATGGGCGGACCGGGATTGTTTCCTGTGTTTTCCGTTTTAGATCCGCAAGTGGTGCAGTCGATTCCCGAAAAACAAATTGCAAACGGATTGGCAGATGCTTTTACGCATGTGATGGAGCAATATATTACTTATCCCGTGGGCGCAATGCTTCAGGATCGTTTTTCAGAAAGCATTTTGCAGACTTTAATTGAAGTTGCGCCAAAAATATTGAAAGATCCTGCCGACTATAACGCGGCGGCGAATTTTATGTGGAGTTGCACGATGGCCCTAAACGGATTGATTCAAAAAGGAGTTCCCTCCGATTGGGCAACTCATATGATGGGTCACGAATTAACAGCGTTGTTTGGCATAGACCATGCCAGAACATTGGCCATTATTGCGCCAAGCCATTACACCTATAATTTTGAAAACAAAAAAGAAAAATTAGCACAATATGCCGAGCGTGTTTGGGGAGTGACCGAAGGAACTTTAGATGAAAAAGCCAAAGCAGGAATTGAAAAAACCAAGGCTTTTTATAACTCTTTAGGAATAAAAACATCGCTTTCTGAATATACTAAGGACTTTGAAGGAACTGCCGAAATTATTTCAAAGCGGTTTACAGAGCGCGGATGGAAAGGTTTGGGAGAACGTCAAGATGTTACGCCAAGCGATGTGGAGAAAATTGTGGAAATGGCTTATTAAAAAATAATTTCTTAACATTATAAAGCGCGTAGACTTGTAAAGTTTACGCGTTTTCTTATGATTCTATAACATAATTTTCGTGCATTTCAAAAAGCATCAGTATCTTGGTGCAATTCCCAAACAATGTTTTTATTGTAATATATTTTATTAATTTATGCTAGTTTTTTTTATCATAACTTCTTAGTCTTTGGCAAGACTTAACCGTATAGTTGTCAAAAAGTATACGGTTAAATGACAAAATTTAATAGGCTAAATAATTTCCCCGCTAAGCGAGCGTCAAGCTCGTGCACTGGAATCAAACTAAGGCCGTTTTTATATTTAAAAAAATCACAAAAGCAAACTCTTTTTTAGTAATTTATTGTATTTTTAACAAACGCAACAAACCATGGCTGCTTTTGAATTAAAAAAATTGAAAAAAAACACTTTTAAGGATTTATTAAAAAAAACCTCAACGCAAGTTGAGGATGTCCAACCAAAAACGGAGAGATATACTCAGTTTTTGGTGTTTTTGTTGAGGGTGTAAACAAGTTATAGGGCATTTTAAGACGACAAGAGCAACACTTAAAAAGTTCGTTATGATATGGGAAGCAAAAATAATAAAACATAAAGGAGAAAATCGCATTGCGGTATATTTTGAGAAAAATGCCGAATGGATTGCCAGTATCAAACAAATTGAAGGCGCAAGATGGAGTCAAAGCTTAAAGGCTTGGCATTTACCTGATACAGAAGAGAACCGAGTTCGGTTTAAAATAAAACCTGCGTCTCATTCTTTACCTTCTCCTGAGGGAATAGAACAAATTCAAAAATTTACTCAATGGCTAATTTCTAAAAGATATAGTTCGAGCACAATTAAAACCTATACTGAAGCGCTGAAATCTTTTTTGGTCTTTTATCGTGAGAAATCCATTTCAGAAATTACAAATGAAGATGTGATAATTTACAATAACGACTATATCTCAAAGAACAATTTATCAGCATCGTACCAAAACCAAATTGTTAATGCTTTAAAATTATTTTTCAAAACAGTTCAAAAAAAGATCATAGAAATAGATGCAATTCATCGTCCAAAAAGACCCAAAATATTACCCAATGTATTGAGTAAAGAAGAGGTAAAACTAATATTAAATGCACACAGCAATATCAAACACAAAACAATGCTATCTATGATTTACAGTTGCGGATTGCGACGTAGCGAACTTTTAAATCTTAAACCATTAGATATTGATTCAAAAAGAGGTATCGTAATTATAAGACAGGCAAAGGGGAAAAAAGACAGGATTGTGCCCTTGTCAAATAAAATCCTGATTATGCTTAGAGAGTATTATAGCACATACAAACCTACAAAATGGTTGTTTGAAGGTCAAACTCCAGGAACACTTTATTCCGAAAAAAGTTTGCAAAGTGTTTTGAAACAAGCGCTTGAAAAAACAAAAATAGCAAAACCCGTAAGCTTACATTGGTTGCGCCACAGCTATGCAACACATCTTTTAGAAAGCGGAACCGATTTGCGTTACATTCAGGAATTATTAGGACACGGTAGTAGTAAAACAACAGAAATTTACACGCACGTAAGTACGAAAAGTTTACAACAAATAAAAAGCCCTTTCGACGATCTGTAAAATAATTTAGCATACCTTCGTAAAAGACAGAAATGACATTTGTCAGACAAAGCCACCCAAAAATGGGTAGATTGGGATGATTTTTTCAGACCTATAAACAAGTTGCTAAAAATAGCGGAATTCGATAAAAAAACAGAAAAAGTTCTTTAAAATTAAATATAAAAAACCGACAAATTCCAAATTCAAAATCGCTCA
>JAAFHC010000214.1 GCA_010906935.1 Gelidibacter sp. | reverse complement strand
AAATATGGGCTTAACTTGTTAGCCAGCTTCTTGTTAAACTCTGAAAATCAGAATAATGATAACTTATTTCGATTTTTGTCATGTACTTAGGTTTTTTTTATATTTTAAAATTGACAATACATACAGGCATTCTTAAATAAACATTGTTTTATATGTAATTAAAGTAGCATTAAAATACTTTTAAAACAAAATATCACTTATTTTAAGCCTTAAATGCAATTTATAAACATTCCATTTACCAATTTCAATTAAAACAAATTTTTAATGTATATCTTTATATACAAAATTTGCGCTAATCCAACGATAATATGAAAATGCAGTAAAATACTCCGTTACTTTAAGTTTTTGAGGAAATTTAATTGCCTCCTTATGAGAAAGTATTAATTCTAGGAAAAAAGGCTCCTCATGGAAAACAAGGAATTTCAAAATCTTATGAATTGTTAATTCCAAACGGATTTGAAATTATTGATACCGATTACGGAAATGTGGACTGTATATTTATCAATAAGCGAATTTTAGCAAAAATGCCAAAAGATAGAATATTAAAAATACTGGAAACCAACGTGTTTCCTTATATTTCAGAAAAAGAAATTGTAAAAGTTGATTTTAAGGTTCAAATTAGTACCACTATTATTGAAGAATAAACGTCATGAAAATAGCGCATTTAATTCGAAGAGATTTCCTAACAGTCGATCCTTATTCGGGCATTAATGCCATTAAAAAGCAATTGCTTGAACGTTCTGCTATTGTTGTTATAGATAAATATGGCCAATTTTATGGCGTCTTAACCGAAAGTGATGTTGTTCAAAATCCACGAACTTTAATAATTGACTGTCTTACCATTAAAGAATTAATTGATAGTGAAGACAGTATTGAGGACACAATTCTTAAAATGAATGCTGTAAAAACAGAGGTTTTTCCAGTTGGCGAAAACGGGAATTTTATTGGGTTGGTATTTAGAAACGAACTTTATAACTTCATTTCTGAATATAATTTAGAATTGGAAAATGTGATAAAAGAACGTACTCAAGCATTTGAAGAAGCTATTGCAACAAAAGATTTAATGTTTTCAATAATTGCCCATGATTTAAAAAGTCCTTTTAATGTTATCCTAGGATTTACAGAACTTTTGAAAGATAAATTACGAAGCATGGATATTGAAAAATCTGAAAAATTGATTTCAGGTATGAATTCTCAGGCAAGAAACACTTATAATTTATTGGAGGATTTATTAACTTGGGCAAGGGACAACAGCAATAAAATTGGATATAACCCGGTTCTATGTAATATTTCAACAATTTGTGATGAAGTGATTTCCCAAATTAAAGATGAAGCGCATATGAAAGATATTGCCATAAATTCGTTTCATTCATCGGAAGTTTATGCTTTTGCAGATAAAAATATGGTTGAAGTTATTTTGCGAAATCTGATTGTTAATGCCATAAAATTTACGGAAAACCACGGGGAAATTGAGATTTATTCTATGCCAGTTGATGAATTTATTGAAATTACGGTTTCAGATAACGGAATTGGAATACAAGAGAAAGACAAGACAAAATTATTTAAATCTGATTTCAATGAATCAAAACCTGGAACTGCCAATGAAAAAGGATCTGGTTTGGGTTTGGTGATTTGTAAGCGTTTTATTGAAAGAAATCAAGGCAAAATTTGGATTGAAAATAAAACTGAAAAAGGCAGCACTTTTAAATTCACTTTGCCAATATACAAGGAAGAAATTCATAATTTACAGCAAAAAGAAGTGGTAAATGAGGAGAAATAAACCTATAGCCTTTAGCATTTAATCAACAAAATAATTCACCTAAAAACAAATCAAATCTTTACAATATAATGATCAATTGTCATTTGATAAGGCATTTTCCCAATCTGCTATCAAATCGTCTTTATGCTCAATTCCTACTGAAATCCTGAGTAAATTATAAGGTGTCGGACTGTCTTTTCCTTCAACCGATTTGCGGTGTTCCACCAAACTTTCAACGCCTCCCAAACTTGTTGCAAGTGTAAAATAGTTTAATTTACCGGCTATTGCAGTTGTTTCACTTTCATTTCCTTTTATTAAAACTGAAAGCATTGCGCCAAATCCTTTTTTCTGCTGCTTTTTGGCCAACAAATATTGCGGATGGCTTTTTAATCCAGGATAATTCACTTTTTCAATTTTTGGATGATTTTCCAAATACTTGGCCAATTTAAAAGCATTTTTACTTTGTTTTTTAACGCGTAAATGAAGTGTTTGAATGCCACGGGCAATGAGCCAACAATCGAAAGGAGCAGGTACCGCACCCGATAAAATTTGAATATTTTTAATTTTTTCTGCAAGTAAATCATCATTAACAACCACGCAGCCACCAATAACATCACTATGCCCACCAAAATATTTAGTGGTTGAATGCACAACAATATCTGCGCCAAGTTCAAGTGGGTTTTGAAAAACTGGGGTTAACCAAGTATTGTCAACAGCACAAAGTGCATTATTTTTGTGTGCAATTTCTGCAATGGCTGAAATATCGCTTAATTTTAACTGTGGATTTGACGGCGATTCAACCCAAATTAAAGAAGTGTTTGGTTTTATGGATTTTTTAATTGCTGCAAGATTTGTCATATCAACCAAATTGTATGATAAATTCCAACGCTTGAAAACTTCTTCCATCAATTTTTTAACGGCAAAATAAATGTCGTCCGGCAAAAGAATATGATCACCAGCCTTTAGACTTTGGAAAACAGCGCCAATGGCTGCCATTCCTGAAGAAAAAGCATAGGCCTGCTTGCCATTTTCCAATATTGCAATACTTTCTTCCAAAATGGCACGATTCGGATTGTTGCTTCGCGAATAAACAAAATCGTTGGTGTAAGAGCCGTCGCTATTGCGTTTATAGGGGTGCTCGATAAATATATAGGAGTACTTACCGGAGCTGAATCATAAAATTTATTTTCAGTACTTTTAATGGCAATCGTTTCGAATTTTGGCTTTGATTTCATGAATGTTTCAATAAAATTAGAAGCCTTAAAAATAAGGTAAATTCTGAATAATAACGCTATTTAAAAATTTATAAAGAAATGTAAAGTGATAAAAATTAATGCAGTTAAAGTTTAACCAAGCAATTATAGAAATTGCAGATAACTATCTGGAGAGAATTATGCCAATAAATAACATATCTTTCAAATACCTAATAAATCATTGATTTGAATTTTTTTATTTATTGGATCATTTTAATATCAGCCGGTTAAATATTTCTTTTTCTCGATTTATACCAAATGGAATTAATTGCCAATGCCGGTAAAACTGCAAATATAAGCGGAGAATACATTGGAATATTTTTCTCATCCATTGCGAGTGCGTACATGAAGGTAAAAAATAAAACAATTGATACAAAAACAATCAGTACGGTGGCGAGTGTTTTTCTTTTATTAGTAGTCATTTGTGGAAAAGTTAAAGTTGTTAAAAACAAATTATACCGAGAAACAAGGTTATATTAAATACGGAAAATAAGTCCTCTTATTGACCATAATGTGAGATCCTAAATTTTAAATTATAGATTTATAAACTATAACACATTCCTAAAAGTAAATAAATTATTGACATTTTTAATGATAATTATCATAAAATTGACAAATAATATAAATATAATAATATATTGGCAATAAAAATGCAGATATCTAATTTCTATGACTTTATCAAAAACTGTTTTAATTCTTCATACTTTGAAATTTTTATAGACACTTTCTTTTTCTTTGTCAATAACTTCTTTAATTTGTTTCGGAAGTTCAATGGTTTCATTAATTACGGGTTCAACTACATTTAAAAATTTTACAGGATGCGCGGTTTCTAAAAAGATACCAAAGGAATTTGCATCAATTCCTTGTTTTTTCAAACCCAAATAACCAACCGCTCCATGAGGATCTGCTATATAATTGTATTTCTCTTTTATTTCTTTCATCGCTTGTTTGGTTTCCTTATCCGTAAATGAATAGGAGGAAAGTACCTTTTTTAATTTCTCATCGTCATTATTGAAAATTTCCAGAATACGGACAAAATTACTGGGATCGCCAACATCCATAGCATTGGAAATGGTTTGTTTTGAAGGTTTTGGTGTGTAAATTCCAGTTTCTAAATAATTGGGAACAATATCGTTAACATTGGTTGCTGCAATAAACTTTTTTACAGGCAATCCCAATTGATATGCCATCAGTCCTGCACAAATATTGCCAAAATTTCCACTTGGAACAGAAAAAATCAACGCTTTTTGTTTGTTTTTTAATTGTTTATAGGCAAAAAAGAAATAAAACATTTGCGGCAGCCAACGCGCCACATTGATGGAATTGGCAGAGGTCAAATTTTTGTTTGCAATTAATTCTTCGTCTAAAAAGGCCGTTTTAACCATAGCCTGGCAATCGTCAAAAGTACTACCGTTAACTTCCAAAGCGGTAATATTTTGCCCCAAAGTTGTCAATTGCTTTTCCTGAACATCGCTCACTTTTCCGCTTGGATATAAAATAACGACATCAACACCTGTAACTCCTAAAAAACCACTGGCAACCGCTCCGCCTGTATCGCCGGATGTTGCAACCAAAACTGTAATTTTTGTTGTTTTTTCTTCCTTATTAAAGTAGCCTAAACAACGCGCCATAAAACGCGCACCAACATCTTTAAATGCCATTGTTGGTCCGTGAAATAATTCTAAAGCCGCAATGTTTTCTTCCATAGAAACCATTGGAAAATCAAAGTTAATTGTTTCTCCAATGATTTCTTTTAGTTCCTTTTCAGGAATTTCATCAGCAACAAATTGCTTAATCACTTCAAAAGCAATTTCCTGATTTGAAAAATCTTCAATATGATTTAAAAATTCTTTATTTAAAGGGGTAATTGTCTCGGGAAAATATAAGCCTTTATCGGGCGCCAAACCTTTAATTACGGCATCTTTAAAAGATACATTCGGCGCTATTTTATTTAAACTGTAAAAGTTCATATTACTTGCTTTCTAAAATTTTTATTCCTTCTTTATTTACTTTTGAGACGTGAATATCGTAAGGTAAGCCCACTTTATTGTAAACCAAACGCATAGCTGCAGCTACTTTTAAAGCGGTATCTTTTCCTTTACTTAATGCAAAAACGGAAGGTCCGGAACCAGAAATACCACATCCCAAAGCACCGGCATTAATAGATTCTTGCTTTAACAAATCAAAAGCAGGAATTAAAATGGAGCGAATTGGTTCCACAATAAAATCTTCCAAAGATCGACCGATAAGTTCATAATCTTCCGTATAAAGTCCGCTGATGAGTCCACCCACATTTCCCCATTGTTTGATGGCGTTTTTCAAGGTGACATTTGTTTTCAAAATTTCACGGGCATCGGAAGTTTTGACTTCAATTTGCGGATGAATTACGGTCACAAATAATTCGCTTGGCGTATGAATGTTAATAATATCAAGTGGTTCATAACTTCTTACCAGAGTAAATCCGCCAAAAAGGGCAGGAGCCACATTATCGGCGTGCGGAACGCCGCTTGCCAATCGTTCGCCTTCCATAGCAAAACGCACCAAATCTTTTGTGCTGAAAGGATCGCCCAATAACTTATTGATTGCCCAAACAGCTCCGGCCGAACTTGCCGCGCTGCTTCCAATGCCACTTCCTGGTTTAATGCGTTTGTCTATTTCAATTTCAAAACCGAAATCGGTATTTATTCCAGCCAAAAGTGCCAATGCAGCAACACCCGACACATTTTTATGTGTTTCAAAAGGAACTGATTGTCCGGTAATTTTTGTGATTCTCACGCCTTT
>JAAFHC010000213.1 GCA_010906935.1 Gelidibacter sp. | reverse complement strand
ATGATGATCCGCACTCTTTAAAAGATGTAGCATTAACCATTGTAAAAGCACATTTTGGCGTTGCCGAAACCGGTGCGCTTTGGGTTACCGATGACTTATTGGGACAAAGGGTTGCTGTATTTATTCCGCAATATTTAGCCATTGTGGTGCATAAAAAAGATATCGTAACTACGATGCACCAGGCTTACGATCGAATTGGAAATCAGGAATATAATTTTGGCACTTTTATCGCTGGTCCTTCAAAAACGGCAGATATTGAACAGTCCTTGGTTTTAGGCGCACACGGCGCAAGAGGATTAATCGTGTTTCTGATGGCGTAGTTTTACAATAAATGACACTTCAAAAAACCATTTCATTTTAAAAAGGATCAAACAAAAATTTTTGTTTGATCCTTTTTGATTTATAACACTTAATTTATTTGCTTCAACAAAATATTTTCTGTTTCTAAAGATGAAAATTGATTTATATCATAAAAAATAAATCAAAAACAAGGTCTCTTTTAATGTTATTTTATCCTGAAACTGCAATAGTATTAACGTTTATTGGCTTTTTAATTTTATCCAACAAATTATTCGCTAATTGAGGGAAATCATTTTATAACCACTATTTTGATTTTATATTTGAGTTAGAAATAATGTTTAACTTAAATAATGATATCATGATACTCGTAAAATTTAGAAAAAGTCCATTGGGAAATCTGTTGACATCAGATTTGCTGGATTTTGACGTTGGTAATTTATTCAATGATAAATTATGGCAAAAAAAAATGTACGAACCCGCTCTAAACATCAAAGAAAAAAAAGACGAATTCGAAATTGAGCTTGCAGCTCCAGGATTCGACAAAAAGGATTTTGAAGTTACCATCGCTGATGGTTGCTTGAATATTATGGCAAAAAAATCTGAAAAAAGAGAAGCAAAAGACGAAAACCATACCCGAAAAGAGTTTAGCTATAACTCTTTTGAAAAATCATTAAAGCTTCCTGAAAATATAGTTGATGAAAAAATTAAAGCCAAATATGAAAACGGCATCTTAAAATTTAGTATTGCAAAAAAAGAAGAGACTAAAAACCAAAAATGATTGAAATTTCTTAACAGAAGTTTCTTTATTATTCTTTATTCTGGACTTTATTTACCCACAAATAAAGTCAGGAATATTAAAACTAAAACGAATTATTAATTAAATTTTTAAAAAACAACATTATGAAAACTGGAAATATCTTATTGGGCGTATTGGCTGGAGTGGCTATTGGGGCAACTATGGGAATTTTGTTTGCACCAGATAAAGGATCCTCTACACGTAAAAAAATTATTAAAAAAGGGGAAAAGTTTGCTGACGAACTAGAAGAAAAATATGATGACTTTATTGAAAACATCAATGAAAGATTCGAAGATTTAAAAGAAAAAGCTTCAAACATGGCCGAAAAAGCCAAACGTAAAGCTGAAGAATTAACTGATAAAGCCAAGCATGAGACTGAAAAAGTTACTGAAAAAGCAAAACTTGAGGCTGAAAAAATGGCAAAAAAAAACAAATACGGAGAAGAAGTTGAAGCATAATAGCAAATCAATTAACTCAAAAAAAATGAAAACGATAAATATTTGACAATTAGCGGGAATTTTAAAATGAATTCCCTCCTAATTGTCAAATAATTTTTCAATTCTTAGTTGCAATTTTAAAAGGCAAAAAAATGAGTACCTCGAAAACTTTAATTGAATTATTATTTGAGAAAATTGAAGAATACGGTAAAACGAACTATGAACTCATAAAGTTCAAATTATTAAAGTCAACCGCCCTTATTGTCCCTTCATTAATTTCAAGGCTTATCATTGTGTTGGTGATCTTTTGCTTTACGCTTATTTTAAGTATTGGAATTGCATTATTTTTTGGTGATTTATTAGGTAAATTGTATTATGGTTTTTTCATAATTGCTGCATTTTACCTTGTGATAGGAATTATCTTACATTTCTTTCTTTTTAACTGGATTAAAAAGCCAGTTGCCGACTCAATTATTAAACAAATATTAAAACAGCAATAGAAGATGGAAAAAATACAATCCCTATCAGATCTTGAAGACGCCATAAAACTATTGAAGTTTAAAAAGGCTGAAGATGAACAATTGCTAAAAGAGTTATTTTACATGACTTATGAGAGTGTAAAGCCATTAAATTTGATTAAAAGCATATTTAAAGAGCCAATTGCATCCCAAAATATGAAAGACAGTTTGTTAACCACCTCCGTTGGCCTTGGTGCCGGTTATCTCTCTAAATTGTTATTTCAAGGATTTGTTCGCATTCCATTTAAAAACTTCATTGGCAGCGCTTTAATGCTTAGCGTTGATAACCTGATTGTAAAAAATCCTGGTGTTGTGAGTGCATTATCTTCATTATTTCTGAAAGTTATCAGCAGGAAGTCTAAAAAAGATGTTGTTGAAGAAGATGATGATGAACAAAATAATGTTCATAAAAATGTAAATACAGAGCCCATAGATTTAGAAACCATTTATTAGGTTTTGGGTCTTTGGTATCTGATATTTTTATTTCTTAATTTTTTAACTTTATGTTTGGTCTGGTTTTTCTTTTAACTTTTACCTAAATTCATGGTGCCAATTAACTTAAACATCTTCAAAAAAACCATATTCACATGCGCACAATAATTTGGTGATTCATTTAATAAGCGATCATAAATTTGGTTTGGTCGTTTTATTCGAATTTGACAAATTATTACTCACCTAAATTTTTAAACGAATTGGCAGCACCGTTTAAAAAATAAGGCTCATTATACTTTTATTTAATTTACGTCGTTTTTTTATGAGTAAATTGCCCCAATAATAACTTATCAATATTAAAAATTCCAACCATGAAAAATAAATTTATCCTTCTATTTTTATCTGTAATTTTATTAACGAGTTGCAGCAGCACAAGCGGAACCGTTAAAGGAACCGTATGTTATCCTGCGGAATATATTCCAGCGATGATTGTTTATCTAAAAAACAAGGAAACCAGCCCAGCAAAATATATTCTTTGGACGTTGAAGAAAATCAGAAGCCGTTTAAATTTAATAAAATACCTGCAGGAAATTATATTGCGTTTGCTTACACAGTTCAGGAAGATTCAACCGACGTTAACGAAAAATCAACAATAACTAATGGCGGCTATACCCATGCGGTTCCTTGCGGATTGACCGTTGAATGCAAAGATCATTCTTTACTTGTTTTTAAAGTTCAAAACGGAAAAACCACAAAAAACATTCAAATTTGTGATTGGCTTGGAGCGATTATGCAGGGGAATTAAGCCGATTAAAAAATTTGAAAAAGAGAAAAGAGAGAAAAGACTAAATAATTCATTTATATGATTATGTAGTTATATGATTTTAGTATGAAACGAATAAACAAATATTCACCTCAACGCTTCAACTATTTGTCTCCCTGAGCGCAGTTAAAGGGCAACAATTCAACAAATAAACAGTTCAACAAATAAACGATTAAATGTGTGAATTATACAACTTTTGTCTAAAGTTGTGTAACACTATTGTCTTTTATACTCCGCAACTTTGTGGTATCTCTTTGTTATAAGAGAAAATAATTTAAAACATAAAAATATGAAAGCTTTAAAATATACAATACTCGGAATCGCTTTGTTTTTCGCAAGCGGCATGCAGGCACAAATTTCAGTGAATTTAAACGTTGGTTCACCCCCACAATGGGGCCCTTCAGGTTATTCAGATGCGCGTTATTACTATCTTCCAGATGTTCATTCTTATTACGATGTTCAAACATCTAGGTTTATTTATTATTCAGGAAACAGTTGGGTTCATAGAAAATCTCTTCCAAACCAGTATAGAAATTATGATTTGTAT
This sequence comes from Gelidibacter sp., assembly GCA_010906935.1. Lineage (GTDB taxonomy): Bacteria > Bacteroidota > Bacteroidia > Flavobacteriales > Flavobacteriaceae > Lutibacter. The sequence continues at coordinate 16 of JAAFHC010000213.1, read as the reverse complement.
AATGGCTATAAAGTGG
>JAAFHC010000212.1 GCA_010906935.1 Gelidibacter sp. | reverse complement strand
ATTAGAATTTACAGGCCATCCGCCATAAAAGTTCGGCAGGATTAAATGCTCAAAGTATTCGGCATATAACGTAAATAATATTTTGGGCGTTCCCTTGCGGGCGTGCTTTACGTTACAATCTTTTTGGCGGTGAAAAAACCGCAAAAAGTATTTTCACTTCAATCACTAACGCGGATCAATGAATGATTAAAATTCAAAATTTACTTTGCGTTCTTTGCCATTTACTTTGCGTTCTTTGCGAAGTTTTGAAAAAACTGAAGCAATCTGTTCCGGTATAGTTCGCGGTAGTTCAGGGCAGGTTGCTTCGTCGGCTATCGCCTTCTCGCAATGACGTTTCATATTTTAATTTTCTATTCCAAAAATTAATTTATAATTTCTTTAACAGTTACATCGAAAAGTAAGTCGTAACATTGTTGTGTAGGCAATTAGAAAAAATAACCAATGCTTAAAAAGCGATTAAAAATTGGTTGAAAATATAATATTGATTGATTGATTTGTTTTATTGTTCTTAAAGGGTTTCCGAAAAGTTAAACTAAGAAATGAAATTGAAGCTGTAGTTGGCAAAAAAATTCATCTTAAAAAAATTAACTTCTCTGAAACCCTTCTTTGTTAACTTATATTTGCCCAAAGCGTGCTGTCTTTACTCAATTCCTGATAAGCGACTCTTATAAACCTGTTTTCCGGCGCATTTAAATCGGGATCTTTATCCAGCAACGCCATCGCCATCATTCTGGCAGTTTTTAACACATCGGCATCTTTCACCAAATCGGCAATTTTAAGGTTTAGGATCCCGCTTTGTTGCGTGCCCATTAAATTCCCCGGTCCTCTTAATTTTAAATCCACTTCCGCAATTTTGAATCCGTCACTGGTTTCCACCATGGTTTTTAACCGCACTTTGGCGTCGTCGGACAGCTTAAAACTCGACATTAATATGCAGTAACTCTGTTCGGCACCACGTCCCACCCTGCCGCGCAGCTGATGGAGTTGCGACAAACCAAAACGCTCGGCGCTTTCTATGACCATCACACTCGAATTGGGAATGTCCACGCCCACTTCAATCACCGTAGTGGCCACCATAATATGTGTTTCCCCTTTTTGAAAACGCTGCATTTCATACGCTTTGTCCTCCGCCTTCATTTGTCCGTGCACAATGCTAATTTGGTATTGTGGCCTTGGAAATTCCCGAACAATACTTTCATAACCATCCATCAAATCTTTATAATCCATAGCCTCCGACTCATTGATAAGCGGATACACCACATACACCTGCCGGCCTTTGGCAATTTCTTCCTTCAAAAATTTAAATACCGAAAGTCGGTTTGCATCATAACGGTGTGCCGTAACCACCTCTTTTCTGTTCGGAGGCAGTTCATCAATCACTGAAATGTCGAGATCACCATACAAGCTCATGGCCAAGGTTCGGGGAATGGGCGTTGCCGTCATCACCAGCACATGCGGCGGCAATAGGTTTTTTTTCCACATTTTTGAACGCTGTTCCACCCCAAAACGATGCTGCTCGTCGATAATGGCTATGCCCAAATTGTGGAATTTTACCTTGTCTTCAATCAGCGCATGCGTTCCTATTAAAATATGCAATTCGCCCGATTCCAGTTGCTGGTGAATCACTTTCCGTTCCTTTGCTTTGACTGATCCTGTGAGAAGTTTTATGTTCACCTTCATACCCTTCAATAAATTGGTCAATGCCTGATAGTGTTGGTTGGCGAGGATTTCCGTGGGTGCCATAAACGCGGCCTGAAATCCGTTGTCCAAAGCCATTAAAATGCTCAGCAATGCCACAATGGTTTTTCCTGAACCCACATCCCCCTGAAGCAAGCGGTTCATTTGGGCATTGGAACCCATATCTTTTCTGATTTCCTTCAACACCCGTTTTTGCGCGTTGGTCAGTTCAAAAGGAAGGTTGTTACTGTAAAAGTTGTTGAAATAATCGCCCACTTTCAAAAAAGGATAGCCTTTAAACTTGGATTTTCTGATTAATTTCTTCCGAAGCAATTGCAGCTGGATAAAAAAGAACTCCTCAAATTTAAGTCGGTTTTGCGCTTTTGTCAGCAACTCCTGATTTCTTGGGAAATGGATATTCAGCAGGGCTTCATTTTTTGAAATGAGTCCTAATTTTTCAATGACATCCGCAGAAAGTGTTTCTTTAAAATTCCCATTAAGCTCTTCAAATAAGCTTTGGATCATTTTAGAAATCACCCGGTTGGTCACACTTTTGTTGACCAGTTTTTCGGTAGATGGATACACGGGCTGCATGGCGGTGCGCAGACTTTTATTGTAATCGGCCAACAGTTCCATTTCAGGATGCGGCATAGAGAACAGGCCTTTAAAAAAATTGGTCTTACCAAAAATCACATAAGGTGTGTTGAGTTTTATTGCCTCTTTGATCCATTTTACGCCCCTGAACCACACCAATTCCATCGTGCCGGTTTCATCCGCAAAAGTGGCCACCAACCTGCTTCCTTTTGGCTGTTGCACGGTTCGAAGTTCTGTTATTTTCCCCAACACCTGAATTTCTGAAGTATTTTGCTGCAGTTGGTTGATCTTCATAAACTGGGAACGGTCGATGTATCGGTTCGGAAAAAAGTTTACCAAATCGCCAAACTTACGAATGCCGAGTTCCGATTTCAGCAAATCTGCTCTTCCCGGACCTACGCCTTTTAAATAGGATATTGAAGTGTTTAGGTTATTTGTTGGCATTTGGTTTTTAAAAGTACGAAGGTAATAATTTGAAGGGCAATATACAATTAACAATGAAAGCTCAAAGCTCAAAGCTCAAAGCTGAAGGTTGAAGGCTGAAAGCTCAAAGCTCAAAGCTGAAGGCTGAAAGCTGAAAGTTGAAAGTTGAAGGCTCAAAGCTGAAGGTTGAAGGCTGATGGCTAAACTTCCCTGATTAGTGTTGACCGGTTTTAATAATTATTTATTCTCTTGTTTTTTACACACCCCTAGCCCCCAATGTCATTAAGTTAAGCATTAAATGGCTCTTTTATAGTTAGTTAATGTTTTAAATCTAGGGCTCTTTTTACATATTTTTCGTGAATAGCTTC
>JAAFHC010000211.1 GCA_010906935.1 Gelidibacter sp. | reverse complement strand
CCATCTGTGTATGTTGTATTTCAGCCCAATCTGCGTGACCTTCTTCCATACCCAATATTTTTGTTAACAAATCGGCACTCATTTGATCACCCACTTCACGGGCAAGTTTAATAGCGTCATTATAGGCCCGAATTGCATTAAGTTCATCGTCGCTGTCGTTGGTAATGATTTCCGGTACTGTTTTTCCAATTTTTATGGCATTAAGTTTTGATACGGTTGGTGCACCATCCAAAAAAATAATACGTTCAATAAGCCACTCGGCATGTTTCATCTCATCCATTGCCTGTTTACGGATAGCGCCATGAAGTTTGCCGTAACCCCAACTTTCGCACATTTCAGAATGCACCATATATTGGTTTATTGCTGTTAGTTCATCGGCTAAAAGTGAGTTTAATACGGTGATTAATTTTGCATTTCCTTTCATTTTTTATCTATTTAAATGGTTAATAATTCATAAATTATTGATGCGGTAAAGTTCGTTACTTTAATAAGTGGACTGTTACACAACTTTTGAAAAATGTTACATATTTCACACTTTATGGGTTGATATGAAGCGCTAATTGGCTTTAATTTTTTTAGCTGCAAGAAAGTTTTTAATTGCTTTTTATCACATTAATTGATCTGCATAATAAAAATTGGCAGGAAATCCGCCTGTATGCCAAAAAAGAACATTGGCGTTATTCGGTATTTTCTTTTTCGTTAAATAATCCATCATCGCATAAAAAGCGCGTCCGGTATAAACCGGATCTAAAATAATACCTTCGTGTTGTGCCAATTCTTTTATGGCAGCTTTTTCGTTTTCTGTAATGACTCCATAGCCTGCTTCGTTATAATCATTATTGATTTTTACATCAGAAAGCTTGTATTTTTTTTTAATATTGAGAAGCGTTTTGCCTTCATTCACCATGTTAAGAACTGTTTCTTCAAGGCTCATGCCGTGCGTTTCATTTTTGTCAATTCCAATAGGAATCAATTTCATATTTAAATTGTACAAATCATTTCCCAATGTTAATCCGGCTTGAGTGCCACCAGAGCTCGAAGCAAAAAACAAAAAATCAATTTTAAGATTTTGAACAATAAGTTGCGATTTTAATTCTTTCATGGCATTTACAAATCCCAGCGCTCCGGTAAGATTGGACCCGCCATAAGGAATAATGAAGGGCTTTTTTTCTTCCAATTCCAGTTTTTGTTTTAAGCGGTCAATATCTTCTCCTTTTCTGTTTTCTCCTGTAAAATGAATTTTGGCGCCTAATAAATGGGACAGCAGTAAATTACCTGTATAATTTTTTGGTGCCGTTCCGCCAAGCAGCAAATGACATTCAAGTTTGGCGATAGCGCAAGCGGCAGCTGTTTGTCGGCAATGATTGGATTGTTGCGCTCCGGCCGTGATGATGGTATCGCATCCATTATCCAAAGCTTCCCTAATTAAATATTCAAGTTTTCTGGTTTTATTTCCTCCGGAAGCAAGTCCGGTTTGGTCATCTCGTTTGATAAAAATATGATAAGGAGCATATTTTTCCGAAAGGTTTTTTAGGCGATGTAACGGCGTGGGAAAAAATCCCAAATCAAATTTATGGTAGAGAATCATTACGTCGTTTTTTTTATTATCCTAAATCAAAAATGATAAGGATTTTAGTAAATATTATGATCAGTTTTCATAAATGCGCAACCTGTTTTTTATGGTAATTAATTCATTTTCAAGTTCATCTATTTTCTGCAATAAATTAAAAGCAATATCAATTCCTTCCATATTGATATTCAAATCAAGGTGCATTCGTATCATTTTTTCAATATCGTTTATTTTATCCTGATGAATATAATTTGATTCTTCAATAAGATTGATTTGTATTAAGCCAATTTCATTTAAACCGCTGAAGAATGACATCTCAACCTTGTATAGTTCACATAATTTTTGAAGTGGTATGAATTTTTCTTTGCTCATGACGGTCTTAATTTAACAAGTTCAGCAAACAACTGTTTTTCTTTTTCTGAAAGATTTTTAGGCATTATTACCTGATAAGTAATATATAAATCACCAAAAGAACCTTCTTTTTTATAAACAGGAAATCCCTTTCCTTTCAATTTTACTTTGGTGCCATTTTGAGTTTCGGGTGCAATTTTCAATTTTGCTTTTCCATCAAAAGTTTCAACCGTTATTTCTCCGCCCAAAACTGCTTTGTATAAATCCAAATCAATTGTTGTGTGAAAATTGTCGCCATCCAATTTAAATTTGGTGTTATTTTCAATGGAAAATGTGATATTCAAATCACCTTTCGGACCGCCATTGACACCCTCGCCACCGTGCCCTTTAATTTTTATGATCTGTCCATTTTTAACACCTGCAGGAATGGTTAGCCGAATATTATTGCCATTGATGGTTAAGGTGCGCTTATGGGTTTCATAAACGTCTTTTAGGTTGAGGTTCAATGATGCGTTTAGATCTTGTCCTCTAAATTTTACGTTACCACCACTTGTTCTTCCTCTTGAGGAACGCCCACCAAACATAGATTCAAAAAAGTCGGAGTAATCGCCGCCGCCAAAATCGCCAAACGGACTTTGTTCTCCGCCTCTTTGGTATTGTCGTTGCTGTTGATTTGCTTTTTCAAATTGCTCAGCGTGCTTCCAGTCTTTTCCGTGTTCATCGTATTTTTTCCGATTCTTGGGATCACTCAACACCTCGTTGGCTTCATTAATTTCTTTGAATTTATGTTCTGCTTCTTTGTCGGAAGGATTCAAATCGGGGTGGAATTTTCTGGCCAATTTTCTATAAGCCTTTTTAATGTCACCTGCGGAAGCACTTTTGTCAATGCCCAATATTTTATAATAATCTATAAATGCCATTTTGTTTGTTTGTGGAAATCAACCTAAATTTACGAAAAATAAGTTTAACTGTTTATTTGTTTAACGGTTTATTTGTTTTTATATTCAACATGTAAAACATAATGTTTAACATTTAACTTTCCAACTTTCAACTAAAAGACAACTGCCTAATTGTCACCTAAAATATTTTGGCGTGATATTCGTTTAAGAAAATGTTATGAGCAAAACCAACGTATCTTACAAGTGGGCATTTAA
>JAAFHC010000210.1 GCA_010906935.1 Gelidibacter sp. | reverse complement strand
GGGTTAGGTTTTTTTGCAATTACAAAGAACCAATTTTTGGTTCGTAACCCAATGATTTTTATTTAATTATATCTTAACTTAATGACATTGCCCCTAGCCCCTCTCGAGAGAGAAGTTAATCTCGATTAATTTATATTTTAACTTCTAATATTCTACTTTTAATATTTAATATTTATAAACTTTTAGGCTTTGTACTTTTAACTTTAACCTTTTAAACCCTTTTTCCTTTAAGCTTTTAACTTTAACCTTTTAAACCCTTTTTCCTTTAAGCTTTCGGCTTTTAACTTTAACCTTTTAAACCCTTTTTCCTTTAAACTTTAAACTTTAAGCTTTTAACTTTAACCTTTTCCCTATCTTTGCCACCTTAATTTTAACCCATGAGATTACATCGAAATTTAGTATTTACGGTTATTGACTCTGTGAAGTCGATATTTAATGAAGGAGAATATGCCGATAAGGCGGTTGAAAAAGCGTTGAAACGCGATGCTCGTTGGGGTGCGCGGGATCGTAAATTTGTGGCGGAAACCATTTATGAAATGGTACGCTGGAAACGGTTGTACAATGAAATTGCAGGTACCAAAGAACATTATACCACAGAAAACGTTTGGAAAAACTTTTCGGTATGGGCCATATTAAAGGGCGTTAAACTGCCGGAATGGAATCAGCTGCAGGGTGTTCCGGAAAGACGTATCAAAGGAAAGTTCGATGAGCTTCAAAAAGTGCGTGTTTTTAAAGAATCCATCCCCGATTGGTTAGACGAAATGGGCGTTAAAGAATTGGGTGAAGCGCAGTGGACTAAAGAAATTCATCAATTGAATGAGCAGGCCGATGTTATTTTGCGTGCCAATACTCTAAAAACCACCAAAGAGAATCTGCAAAAAAAATTGATGGATGAAGGCATTGAAACAGAATTTATCCAAGGCTATCCGCACGCCTTAAAATTGGTGGAACGTGCCAATGTTTTTAAAACCGATGTTTTTAAATTGGGCTTTTTTGAAGTGCAGGATGCTTCTTCCCAACTGGTTGCCGCCTATTTAGACGTAAAACCGGGAATGCGGGTGATCGACACCTGCGCCGGCGCTGGCGGAAAATCGTTGCACCTGGCCATGATTATGGAAAATAAAGGGCAGATCATCGCCACCGATATTTATGAAAGCAAATTGCGAAAACTGAAAATAAGAACCCGCAGAGCCGGTGTTTTCAATATCACTACCAAAGAAATTGATTCCCCAAAAGTGATGAAGAAAATGAAAGGCACGGCAGACCGAGTGCTGATTGATGCTCCTTGCAGCGGTATTGGCGTTCTGAGAAGGAATCCCGACAGCAAATGGAAATTGGAGCCGGAGTTTGTAGAGAACATCATTAAAACACAGGCCGAGATTTTAGAAAATTATTCCCAGTTGGTGAAACCGGGCGGTAAATTGGTGTATGCTACTTGTTCTATTTTTCCTTCTGAAAATGAGAAACAGGTTCATGGTTTTTTGAAAAATCATCCTGAGTTTGAATTTGAGAAGGAACATAAAGTTTCTCCGGTTAAATCGGGATTTGATGGGTTTTATATGGCGTTGATGAAGCGGGTTAATTGAGTTATTGGTTATAAGTTAAACGTTATTGGTTATAAGTTAAACGTTATTGGTTATACGTTATTGGTTATAGGTTGGGTTTTTGATTTATGAGTCAAATTATTTATTACCACGTCTCTTTGCGGTTAAATACCAGTTAAAAACCAATATGACATCAAACATTTAATCCCTAATTTTATCAAGCAAATTGTTAAGCTGGGCCACTTCTTCAAGCGTTAAATGCTGCATCTTTTGATCGAGTTCCTTTTCGTACGCATCAATTTGGGCCAAGTAATCCAAACCAAGCGATGTAATTTGAATGTCTTTTTGGCGCCTGTCCTGCTTGCATTCTTTTCTGATGACCAGTTTTTTGGTCAGCATTCTGTCCACAACCCTACTAATGTCCGAGTTTTTGTCGAGCATTCTTTCTTTCAGCAAACCAATGCTTGAAGCTTCAGGATGTTGTCCTCTTAAAATGCGAAGCACATTAAATTGCGTAGGCGACAAGTCGAGAGGCTTGATAATTTCAAGCAATTGTTCCGAAAGATAATTGTGGGTAAAATGAATATTAACCCGTGCTTTCTGATACTCATTGTTAAAACTGTTTTTTATTTCGTCCTGAATTTGCATGCACTATAAAATTTAGGTAAAAGTACAAAAAAGAACGTGTGAAAATCAATGGTCTATCAATCGAAATTCACACGTTCAATTAAAAATGTTATTAAATTTTTGCCAATTCCACTTTTGCGGTAATGGTCACTTCTTCGCCAATCATAAGGCTTCCGGCTTCCAATACGGAATTGTATTTAAGGCCAAAATCGGTTCTGTTGATCACACCCGTCACTTTTAATCCGGCTTTCGTGTTTCCCCAAGGATCTTTGGTGGTTCCACCATAAGTCATGGCCAATGTAATTTCTTTGGTAACGCCATGCAAAGTTAATTTTCCTTTTAAATTGTATTTTCCTGCGGCTGTTTTTGCCACAGAAGTGCTTACAAATGTCATTTTCGGATACTTTTCAGTTTCAAAAAAGTCGGCGCCCTTTAAATGCTCATCTCTTTTTGCATTGTCGGTATCCACACTATTTACATCCACTGTAAAACTGATTTTAGCATCAGAAAAGTCCTCTTTTGTAGTGATTACAGTACCTTCATACTTAGAAAATATGCCTTCAACTTCAGAAATTACCATATGATCTACTGCAAAGCGGATGGTGGAATGCGACGGGTCAATGTTCCAGGTAGTTTGTGCTTGCACCAAAGCAACACTTAATAAGGCGATTACAATACTTAATTTTTTCATGATTTAGATATCTTTAAGGTGTTTTATAATTAAGATACAAATGTATGTCAAAACAATATATGTTGCAACATATATTGTAAATTATTTTAGGTAATTTCAATAAAAATAATTTAGAACATTGTAAGTCAATTTATTATGAGTATAAAATTTTATTTTATTTACCACCTAAAAAGCTTAAATTTGCAATAAATAAATGAGGTATGAAAGAAGAACAAGTTGTATTGGTCAACGAGAAAGATGAGAAAATTGGC
>JAAFHC010000209.1 GCA_010906935.1 Gelidibacter sp. | reverse complement strand
AGAATAGAAATCTGTCTATTAATTTCTGAGATTTTTTAAATAATATTAAAGCATCATATTGTGGGTTGGAAGCCACCAAACTTTGATGAAGCTCTCTTTTGAATAAGGAATAATCATTGTACAATTTTTTGGTAATTACATCCTCTTGGCTTATTGATTCCTTTTTTATCTTCTGAGGAATATCATTTTCAATGTTTTCATAAGCCAAACACAAGTATAACAGCTCAAAATCTTTTTCAGAAAGTGTAAATAAGTTAAACTCAATATGTTCAATGGCATTGTCAATATAAAACCTTAATTTCTCAAAGTTTGAAGTAATTACATAAGTGCACTCTGGTTGGTTGTTTTTATAGCCAAAAGCCTGAACTTCAATTTTATTTAAGTCAATGGTATTGGTTCCTTTTAATTCAATAACAGCTTTAACAACTTCATTTATAACAATAGCTCCATCAGCTTTTTTGCTATCTTTTACATTTTTGTATTCCGTAGTGATATTAAAATTAGGAGTAGGGTTTTTGGTGTAACCCAAAACATTTACAAACAAATCAATCAGAAACTCTCCTTGATACTGCTCTTCTTTACTGTTTCTAATATTTTCTTGAATCTCAGGATTTAGGAAATGATTTTTATAGATTTCCCACTGTGCTGAAATTTTTAGTTTATTTTGAGATTTTAGCTGTTTGGTAACAACTGAACTCTGGAATATTGACATAGCTGTTTTTTATGTTGCTAAAGTTAGGATTTATTTTAAATAAATAGTTGCGTACTCTCATAGTTTTTCATTTTCACTTTCGTATATTCAAATCAGGTTAGAAGCAATACGGATTATTGGCAGAAGAAAATAGATAGAAATATGCTGTGGGATATTGAAAATAAATGATTACCTCTCAGGCAAAGCTGGAAAGTCATCCGTTATTGGAGTAAAGAGGTTGAAAAAGAATTGGAAAAGTGCATTGCTATAATTCAGAAAGAAATTCATAAAAAAAATTGCTTAATAAAGTGAACCTCCAGCATTAACAGGGAATATTGCTCCAAATTTACTTTTAAAAGAAATGATGTTGTTTTCAGATTAATTTATTATATTTGAATTATAAGAGTTGCTGCTAGGCAACTCATCTTTTTCAAAATTAATAACCCACCACGTTTACAGCAATTTTCGGAGGTGGGTTTTTTATTTTAATAAATTTACAATCTGAACGCAGCCGCCATCATTTCCTGTTCTTTTTTAGGGATTCCCAATTTTGAAGCTGTCAATTTCCAGGTGATGACAGCTTTGGCAACCTCCTGAATTATTTGTTCCATTTGTGATTCATTGAGCCTAAAATAAGTTCCTACACTTTTTGCCAGATTGATGTTTAAGGCGTTGTTTTCCATATCAATATTTAAGGCAAGACCGTCCTTTTCAACAGACGGATTGATGTCATAGGCTGGGGAAAGCACCCAGCCTGCATTTGTTAACAGAAAACCATGATTTCTTAAATGATCATCGGTATTAGAAATAGCGATATTAAAGACAATTCTTTTCCAAAGTTGCTGTAAGTTTTCTTCAATATTGGTGCCATAGGTTTGAATGAACTCCGCAATTTCCAAATAACTTCCCTGATTGTCACGTATGCTCTCTTCCGATTTGCCTAACAGTGTCATTGCCGATGCAAAATGAATGCGTTCTTCTTTTTCCCTGTCGAATCTTTTTGTGAAAAAAGTATGATATTTTCCGGATATCTTTTCAATTTTGGAGGGCGCCATTTTTATACCTGCCGCAATTGCCAATTGATAAGCCAACAATTCCCATGCTGCTTTATCGGTTGTGTCGCTTTTTGAAGGAAACTTTGCAATCCACAAATTATTTTCATTGTCCAAAATATTTGCTTTAGGACGGGCACCTCCCAACGAAGAACCTGGGGCAATGAGCACGTTTAACCATTTTTTGACCGTTTTATTATCGTTGTCATTTTCAAATTGCGTCACGGCTTCCTGTAATTCCCCTGCTGAAGTCCAAGGCGGTGTGGGATTGTTGTCATTGTGGTCCAAAAAAGGTCCGTTTGGATCTGTTTTAAAGCGCAGCGCACCCATCCGTGTTTTATCATAAACACCCAGCAAGTAATCTATTTCATATAAATTTGGTGCTTTTTCACCTTTCGCCAAGGCTTCATGCGCTGCCCTACGTTTCATCAATGTTTTGCCCCAGGTATCGGGCATACTGTCTAAAAAAACACCAAAGTTTTCTTTGTTATTTGGATATTGCGGACCAGAAAAGAATTGAATGTCCGGATCAATTAAAATCTGATGTTTAGATTTTATCCAATCTTTATTGTATTGAAAACTAAAGGCCTTTTTTCCCTTACCAAAGTGTGCGGACAATATTCCCATTTCTAAAGGAACATCAATTCCTTGCCAATGTGCATATACGTATATATCAAATTTTTTCTTTGCCATTTTTATTTATGCCAACGTTAGGTTACCGATTTTATAATAATTCTAAATCCTGGAGTTTTCTTCCAAAATCATCATCACCCGCCAGTTTTAAAAAATCATCTTGAAGACCCAATACTCTCATCACATTAAAATAGGCGCCTATGGAAACTTTTTGATTTCCATTTTCTATTTGATACAATGTTGTTCTATCAATACCTGCTCTTTCGGCTACCTGAACCATTGTAAGTTTTCTGCGCTTGCGAGCAAGCTTGATATTTTCCCCTATTTGCTCCATAATTTTTTGATGCTTTGGAAATAATATATTCTTTTTTGTTTTCATATGTGGTGTATTTTCCACAAATATAGTATATACGTTGATAATAATCAACATATATGTTATTTTCTTTTGTCAACTGAAGCTTGATCAAAGCTGACCAGATTAAACATCTACTCACCCATCTTTTATTGGTTTTTGTGTTCGTGATGTGCTTCGCAGTTACTCATCCCCTTTTTATTTGTTTTTGTGTTCGTGGATGCTGAACTATTGTCTTTTGTCTTTTGAATCAAATGCCACAACATTTAGCATCTCTCTCAGTCTACTCCTAACCCGGCTTCCGTAGCGTGTTTCAAGTTCTTCGGCATTGAGGTTGGTGGTGATGTGGGTTTTGCTATGAATCCGCTCCGAATTTTTTGAATTTA
>JAAFHC010000208.1 GCA_010906935.1 Gelidibacter sp. | reverse complement strand
CAATGATTCATTTAACGTGCGTTAAGGATAGAACGGCATGTTTGAGCGCTCCCGTTTTTTCGGGACGCGAGTAGTGATAGCCTGACCCGCAGGGGAACGCCCAAACAATAATTATCATTTTTTGAGTACAACGTTAAAATGAGGTTTCAAATTTACTACAGACTATTTTATAGGTGTCTTGTTATTTAAAATTAAACAGCAGCGGTAAAATGAACGTTACCAAGGCTGTTTAATTGACCCTTTTAATTCTGAGTTTCTACTTGCATTAGATCTAAGCCTTGGTTGATTCCTTTTTCTATAGCTGGCACACCACGATCCATCCACACAGGTTTTAAATCACCTTTTAAATAATAATCAAAAAACTGCGCCATTCTTATATTGAAATCTTTGCGATTTTGATATTTTACAGGCCAGTGCGGTTCGTCGTTATAATTTAAAAACCAAGAAGGTTTTCCCAACCTTCGTAAGGCAGTAAAAAATTCAATTCCCTGATACCAAGGCACATGACCATCAGCATCATTGTGCATGATTAACAATGGTGTATTTATTTTATCCATATTAAAAATTGGCGAATTTTCAATATAACGGATAGGATATTCCCAAGGAGTTCCTCCAATTCTACTCTGAGTATGCTCGTATTGAAACTGTCGACTTAAACCTGTCCACCAGCGAATTCCTCCATAAGCACTTATCATATTTGCAACAGGAGCGCCAGATTCCGCAGCCTTAAAAATATTGGTTTTTGTAACCAAATAAGCAATTTGATATCCGCCCCAACTATGACCTTGCACACCTATATTATCTTTGTCGATAAATCCTTTTTCTATTAATGAAGTGACTCCGGGAAGAACACAATTGAAAGCACTCTCGCCAGGGTAACCAATACGATAATGTATATCAGGATTGAAAATTATATAACCACGACTTGTGTAAAAGCTATAATTAATTGAAGATCGCCCATATGAAGGTTGTTTATAGTTATTCAAATCATCTGAACTTTTTTCATAAAAATTTACCAATAGCGGGTATTTTTTATTTGGATCAAAATTTTCGGGCTTTATAAGCAATCCTGTAAGTTCAATACCATCTAGAGAGGTCCAATTTATCAATTCAGCAGTTCCCCAATTATAGTCGCTTTGCTGTGGATTTGCATTACTGATTACCGTATGTTTTTTAAAATTTAAATCTGAATAAAGAATATTTGGAAATTCTATAAAAGATTCTCGTGTAAAAATTACTTTTTCATCCGCTCTCGCTTTTATGGGCGTTGAATAACTGTAAGGTTCCATGATAAGCTGCTCACCTTTTAGAGATTTAAAATTCAATTTATAATAACCTGAATGTTTATTAATTTCATTAAAATTGGTTAACAACCAATCTTTGTCTGTTGGAATAAACCGTTCTTCAGCATCCAATTTTGCATATCTGTAAATTATTTTACTATCACGACCTTTTGTTAATTTTCTGCTTTGGTCATTTTCTGGATTAAATTCCCAAATATCATATCTGTCATAAATGATAATAGCTGCATCATTAGCGGTCCAACCTGCTAACCCATAAGAATTAGGATGATCGGGAGAATCATTTAATTCATCATAAAAAACTTTACCGGAAGTGAGTTTTTTTAGGTTTTTTGAGGCTATATGAACGGTAAACCATTCACGTTCGACAGGATTGTATCCATACGCATATTTTCCATTAGGACTCAACCGAACGCCACCAGGTATATTTTTTAATATTTCAATGGTTTCACCTGTATTTACATTAACTATGGAATAACCCCTTGCATTTTGACCAGTCCACTGACTTTCTAATTCATATGGCAGGGATGTATTTACCAAGGCAAACATTGCATTTTCCTCATTTCCAATTTCAGCTTCTGGAAATTCAACGGTTGCCAACTGAATTAATTTATCATTTTTTAAATGAATTACCGTTTCATAAGATCTCTTTAAATCATTTTTAAGCTGTATTTCTTGCACTGTATATAATTGAGGTTCATTGTATGTCCATACTTCAACATTTACAATTTCTTCATCTAACAACATTGTATCTTTAACAATTGGCGGTTTTGCCAAGCCAAAATAAAGCTTGGTTTCGTCTTTTGAAAAAGTGATTTTGCCGTCGGCAGAAACCAAGTAATTTTTCGGGGAAGAAGTATTGTCAACCTGTTTTTTAGCAAGTTTATTCCCATCACGCCAAATATACAATTCATTAGGCCTTACTTGAACTTTTGTTGTATCTGCATCAACAATAAAACCTAAATTTTTACCTGAATCACTAAAACCTAACTGGGCATATTTTGCCTTTTCCCCTTTAAAAATATTACTATTTTTATGACTGTTTAAATCCATTATATACACCCCTTCACCTGAAGTTGAATCGACGCCCGAAGTTATGTAAGCCAATCGTTTTCCTTCTTTTGCAAAAATGAAATCCGTCACAAATTTAACAGTGTCTTGTTTCCCTGAACTAAGATTTCTAATGATCAAATGATAACCTGTATCTTTACCTACTTTTTTTATTTTTTTTGTGGTTTTTGGCTTTATACTGTCTGCTTCTTTATTTTCAGTTTTTTTCTTTTTGTCATCCTTTACTTCATCTAACAAATAAGCCACATAACCCTCCCATTTTTCAGGAATTTTGTATGATTTTACATTGGCAATTTTAACCAAAGATTTATCCATTAAATTATAGATACCCAATGTGTCTTTTGGAAGTTTGATTTTATCAATTTTTTTGCGCTGCAATTCTCTAACACTGTCTTTAAAAGGCTTAATCGTAAAAATTGAATACATAGAATTGTAGGTAAATTTACCTTCTTCACCTCTATGATATTCAAAAATTAAGTTGGCATTGGCATCTTTAATTTTTAAAAATTGATCTTGTTCTCCTTTTTCAAGAGAATACATGATGAAATTTCCATCTGAAGAAATGGCTTTGTTCTTGATTGTATTCCAAATTTCAAAATCGGCATGGTCTAATATTTTTTTTTGTGCTGAAATTGCTATTGAAACAAATAATAATAAAATTGATAAAACTGTTTTCATAAAATAAATTTTAAACTAAACGATAAATATAGGTATTCAAATGAATATATTTAATAAAAAATCAACTGTAAATTGTCTCAAAAAGTGG
>JAAFHC010000207.1 GCA_010906935.1 Gelidibacter sp. | reverse complement strand
CACTTAGCACTGTGATATATAAAAGATTTCTCATGATTTATTGTTTGATAATTTTTATAGAAACAGGCTGGTCTAAAAGCACTTTTGCGATATACAATCCTGTGGGTTTGTTTTCCAAGCTTAACTCCACTTTTCCGTAAACAACCGGGTATTTTTTTGCTGAAATTAATTGCGAATTAAAGTTGTACAATTCAACAACCACTTCTGTTTCTGAAGCTGGAACGGTTATGTAAAAAGCGCCAAAGGTTGGATTTGGATACGCAAAAACACCTTCTAAACCCTCGATGGTTTTTGAATAAATGCCTTCACAGGAAACAGCCGTTTTAACTTCCAAAATATCACCGCTTTTTACATCAACAGTAAATATTGACGCACTGGTTTCAAATTGTTCCTGTCCATTTACAAACACAGTATATGGCGCAGTTCCCTTTTCAATTTCAACAGAAGCTTTGCCTGAAGTAACACTCGATTTCCCCGAAACGGTTGTTCCTGCGGCAACCTGAACAGTATAACATTGCGTGTAGGTTTGCCCAGTAACACCAATACAGATATTATAAGAATTTGGAGGCAGGTTAATTGCTGTTATTGTATTTGTAAAATTATAATTTACACCGTTAATTGTTGTTGTGTAATTTAGAGTAGAAACCGCTGTAATTTTAACTTGTCCGTTGTTTTTGCCAGGGCAGGTTTCACTAAGTGTTTCCACCATGAAATTATTTGCCGGCAAGGTAAAGCAACCAGCTGCATCAACCAATGAACCTGGAGTTGTATTAGGGCATTGGTCAGCGTCATTCAAAACACCATCATTGTCATCATCATTAACATTTGGAATAGGCACTCCGCAAATTTCAAGGCTCCAATTATTAATGATTCCATTGTCATCAGTACCTGAATCCACAACTTTTAAAATCCAGTTTCCAAAAGATTCTTCATCATAAAAATTTGACAAATTTCCATCGGGTTTAAAAGTGCCAGTATAAGGAGCAGATCCTTCACTGATTGAATTTAAAGCGCCATCATCAAAAACAGTATTGGTATAATTATCCCCCTCATCTTGCCGGCTTGACACTAAAAGTACCGATTTTCCGCTAGGGCTTATTAACGTTAAATCCAAGTCTCCAATCCAAGGATGCGTAATATTTACGGTAACATTTACGTCTCTTATAATTTTGTTGTCCAAAATTGTAATGGTTGAAGAAACGCCGGTAGCGTTATTATCAGGAATATTTTTAGGGGTATCCAATGAATTTTTAGTATCACATATATCATTTTCAGAGGTGAATTTAAATATGGTTGAAAAAGCACTTTCATTGCAATCATTTATCGATTTAACCCTCCAGAAATAAGATGTTTTGGGCTGTAAAAGTTGAGGTGAATAAGCGCTTAGAACTACATTGGCAGATTCTAAGATACTGCCAAAACCAGCATCTTCAGCGATTTGAACAAGGTAATTTGTTGCGTTTATATCGTCATTCCAATTTAAATAAAAAGGTTTTAATACATCTATCTCATTATTAGAAGGCGAAACCAAAGTTGGCGCAATAACTGTTGCGCTGTAAACCCCTAAATTAATACTTGTTGTTTTTGTAACAGATGCCGATGTTCCTGTAATTAAAACATCATAATTTCCAACAACTGCAATGCTGCTAATGGTCACTTGAACACTCGTATTGTTGCTTGTTGCCGTGGCTGGAGTAAAAGTAACTGTTGAACCGGCAGGATTTCCGCTAGCGGAAAAAGTAGTTAGGGCATTAAATCCTAAAAAAGTATTGTAGGTAAACGTATAAACTGCAGTATTCGGAATACACACTTTTTTTGAATAGGCAGCAAAATTCATGATAAATTCAGAAGTTTGGATGGTAATGTTTTTGGGATTTATTGAATAAAAAATATTCCCAACGCTTTCAACTTTAATACGGGCCTTATTGGTTGCATTATTAGGAACATTTATATCATGAGATCCGTCATTTTGCACATTTGAAGCCAAGGTTATTGGGAAGGTTAAACCTGCATCAGTAGACATCAGAATATTTACAAAAGAGCAATTTACAGGTGCTGCATTGCTGTTGGCCACATCCCAAGTGATTGTTTGGGCTGTTCCTGCAGCCCATGTAACATCGGTTGATTGAGAGGTAACTTTAAAAGGTCCAGAATCTCCGGCAACAGTAACTGTCGTTTCCTTGCTGGCTGTTTGTCCGCCAACGCTATTGTTATCCCTCACGTTTACGCCAAACCGCATGATTCTTGCAACAGACGGCAAGACTTCCCATGTGTTTGATAAATTTCCGCTTATAATCGTTGCCTGATTTGGAAAATAACGCTTTGAACTAACCGTTGGAGGAAGTGATCTGAAAGCTGGTCCGCCAGTAGCGGTTGAAACCAATGGATACAAAGTAATTTCAGTATCCAATTGCTCCCATGTATAGGTTAAGATATCTCCATTGCTGTCTGATGCATTGGCATTTAATATAAAAGGCGTAGATTTTGGAATGGTATAATTTGGAATATCATTTAAGGTTGGAGCATTGTTTCCTGTGACAGAAACAGCCGCACAAGTACTAAATCCTGTTGAAATATTTGCAAACATTTCCCTGATGCTCACCAAATGAAAATAGGCATCGGCATCATTTGTTACATTTTGCGGTGAACAGAGGCCGGAATAAGACATGATGGTTGAACCACTTCCCGGCTCTACTGCGGTTCCGGCATTTCTATTGGATCCTGCACAATTTCCTGCATCACCATTAAAAGTATGATGTGCACCATATTGATGTCCCATTTCGTGTGAAACATAATCGATATCGTAAGGGTCTCCAATGGGGCTGGGTGAACCTGTTATTCCTCTTGCTTTTCCTGTGCCACAAGGCGAACTCAACTGTGCCAAACCTCCTCCGCCAGTGCTAAATGTATGTCCGATATCATAATTGGCTGTTCCAATATTTGTGTCAATTATTGTTTGGCTTTCGTCTATTAATAAATCAGAATTAGTATTTGTAAATCCATCGTTAGCGGCATCCAAAAATATAATTGCCGTGTTATTGTCAACCAACTTCATGGTAAGGGAAACATCTCTTTCAAAAATGCCGTTCACTCTAACCATGGTTGTAACAATTGCCGATAAAACTGCGGCTTTTTTTACCGCGTCTGTAGCGGCTGGACTGATATTTTGTCGGTTTAAATGAAACTGTGAATATTCGCCTGTGG
>JAAFHC010000206.1 GCA_010906935.1 Gelidibacter sp. | reverse complement strand
TAACTCCGCAACATGCAAAACGCTTGGTTAAAGCGCTTGCCGACAATGTGCATAGGTTTGAGAAATCTCATGGGGAAATAAAAGATTTTGACCAGCCTGGAATCCCATTAAATTTTGGGCCCTCGGGCGAAGCATAAAGCGTAAAAAAAGCCAAACGAAAGTTTGGCTTTTTTTATATTATTTAACTTCAATTTAATAGCTTTGCCTGCTACTAATAATGAAATTATTTAAATGAAAATACAAATTATTTTACTCCTATTTTTGTCAGTTTTAAGCAATTCGGTAAACGCACAAAAAGACACCATTAAATTAAAGGAAGTAGAAGTCACTTCAAACAGAATATCCCTGCCTTTTTCTAAAACTTCCCGTACCATAACCATTTTAACCCAAGATGATATCACCAAATCGGCTGCGACCAACTTGTCCGATGTACTGCAAAATGCTGCCGGAGTTGATATCAGAAGAAGGGGAATTGACGGGATGCAATCGGATTTATACATTCGTGGTGGGAATTTTGACCAGACTTTGTTGTTGATTGACGGTGTAAAAATGGATGACCCACAAACGGGACATCATACCATGAATGGTATTTTATCTTTAGAAAATATAGAAAGAATTGAAATCATTAAAGGTCCGGCTGCGCGTATTTACGGACAAAATGCTTTTACCGGAGCTATAAATATCGTCACAAAATCGGTAAAGGAAAATACTGCCGCTATTAATTTAAATTACGGATCTTATAACAATAAAAAAGGAGAAGCCTCTTTGGGCCAAAAATTTGACGGAGGTGATATTTTGGCGACGGTAAGTTATCAGGAATCTGATGGTTATAGATTTAATACCGATTTTAAAAATGGCAATATATTTCTAAAATCCAATTTTAAAAATTATAGTTTAATCACTTCTTTTGCAGAACGCAAGTTTGGAGCCAACGGATTTTATGCAAGTCCGGCCTATAAAGACCAATATGAAGAAACCCAAACAAGTTTGGTGGCGCTTTCTTCCGATTATGTGATTGGAAATGTGATCATCAAACGAAGAATTTATTGGAGAAGAAATCAGGATTTATATTTGTTTATCAGAGAAAATCCTTCCTATTACAGAAATTTGCATATTTCAAATAAAGTTGGTGGAGAAACAAACGTTGTTTTTAATTCGAGTTTGGGAAAAACGGGTGTCGGACTTGATATTTCAAGAATATTTTTGGTGAGTAACAATTTAGGTAATCACCAGAGAACGGCCATCACTGGCTTTATAGAGCACAGATTTGAATTATTGAAGGATCAACTGGATATTACACCTGGTGTTGCCATAAGCTCCTATTCGGATTTTGACACCAAAGCTTTCCCCGGGTTGGATGTGGGTTATAGAATTTCAGAAAATGTTAAATTGTACGGAAATATTGGCTACACTTATCGCGTACCCACTTTTACCGATTTGTATTATGTGGGCCCAACCACCAAAGGAAACGCTGATTTGGAAGCAGAGTCTGCTTTGGCTGAAGAATTGGGCATTAAATTTACCGATGTAAATTTCCAGATGGATGTGGCTTTTTTCAACAGAAAATCGGATAATTTAATTGACTGGACCAAAGACAATGAAACCGATAAATGGGAGGCCAGAAACTTTAGCGAAGTGGTTGCCAAAGGTTTGGAAACAACTATGAATTACCAATTTAAATTAGGAAAATACGAACAAAAATTAAATTTGGGTTACAGTTTTATTGAGGATGTGATTAAAGACAATCAAGTGCAATTCACACAATATTCCATCAATAGCATCAAACACCAATTAACTTCTGGTATTTCAAGCAAATTTTGTCCAATCTTTAGCCAGCACCTCTCATACAGATATGTGGAAAGAACAAACGGGCAAAATTACAATGTGGTTGATGCCAAAATAGGAGCCACGCTTAAAAATAATATGCAATTTTCATTGTCGGCAAATAACATCTTTAATGCGGAATATACCGAAACCAATTTGGTGCCTATGCCAAAAGGAAATGTGATGGTGGGGTTTATTTATAAGCTAAAATAAAGTTAAAAGTTAAATATTAAAAGTTAAAAGTTAAAAGTTAAAAGTTTTTCAAGTTAAAAGTTAAAAAAAGGCTGTTAAAGTTATGAAATTGACTTGAATTAATAAGATTAAGGGTAACTTAACTCTAGGTATTTTTGGACTTCAAACTTTAACATGCATCATCCAAAATTCGCCATTTAAAATTATTTAAATACATTTGTTTTATGGAAGACCGCATAAAATCATTTTGAGGAATTTTACCCATTTTATTTGAAACAACACCGCAATAAAATATGCAGATTGTTGCACGTGATAGGTACAACCATTGTTTTGGCTTTGGCATTTACGGCCATTTATCACAACATTCCTAAATTATGGATTGCAGTTCCTATTGCAGGTTATGGTTTTGCCTGGATTGGTCATTTCTTTTTCGAAAAAAATAAACCGGCTACCTTTAAATATCCTTTGTGGAGTTTGCAATCCGACTTTAAAATGTATTTCGACATTCTTTCAGGAAAAATTCCTTTAGATCCTTCTAAATAGCTTTTCTTTTAACTGTTTATTCGTTAAATTGTTGAGTCGTTTATTTGTGTTTTATTTTGTTAAATATTCAACTTTTTAATTCAAAATAATTTTTCCCCAATCCTAAAGAGAGCACTATTTTCGCAAGCTGTAATGTGGTTATTTATTCATTTTTTTTCTCACCCTTTGGGCGGGGAAAATAAAAAATGTTCCATCGTTGAATTGTTTAATCTTTCAATCTTTTAATTTTTCTATAATTTAATTGGCATATTGGCTAATGAGCTAATTGCCCAATTGGTTGAATTTTTTATAGTTTTATTTGAAAAGTGTTATTTAGGATATATACAAAATACTTATTTATTATGAATAATGTAGATAATTGTATTTAAATTTTATTAATTATTAATTTATGTAAAAATAAACGTTAAAATAATGTGAAATATATAATAAAATACTTTTGCAGATCTAAAATATATTGTACATTTGTACCATCATTAATTACTAACACTAACCGTTATGGAAATCACTAAAAATAATAAAAATCAAGAGCGCAAAATAAACCTGAATACCATCGATTTTAGAAATTCTAAAAGCAACACATGGAACAGTAAAAGAAGGTTTGGCATATAAATTATAAAAAACTATTGTTTGATTATTTGATAAAAAAAGGGT
>JAAFHC010000205.1 GCA_010906935.1 Gelidibacter sp. | reverse complement strand
CTGAATATCAGGTGTTTTTGAATCTGCAGCGCGCATATTTTGATCTAACTGCAACCATAAATATTCCAAATTATCTTTGGAATTGTTGTGATAGTTAATGGTTTCTTCACCATAAATTCGATTTTTTTCCTCATCTAAAATGATGTCAATCTTATAATCTACCTGCTGTTGGGTATATTCGTGTCCAGGAGCGCCTGAGGCTTTGTGCTCATTGTTTGGCGTTGGAAGTTCTTCGTGTAATTGTTTGAATTTACTTAGGTTTTTATGTGCTTTCTAGTCATTTGTTTTTTGGGCTGAAGCAGGAAGAATTACGGTTAGAAAGAGCAAAGAAACAAGCAGTAATTTTTTCATGGATTAAATTATTTTTGATGAAATAAGAAAGAAGAAAAAAAAAGCCACTCAAGCGAATGGCTCATTTATTATGATTTAATTTGTTCTTTTTTGAATTTATCGAATTTATTTTCTGTTTTTTTAGGCCAGCTGTTGTTGCTTAAATCAATATCAGCAGTTTGCTGATCGGGGTCAATGGTAATTTTTGTGACTGCTTTGCTCGATGGAAAAACTTTAGTTACTTCCTTGTCATTGAGTCTCCATATTTCGGCAGGATATTGTTTTCGTTCTTTTGTGCCATCTTCATATTCAAATTCAACTAAAATTGGCATCACCAAATCACCTGGTTTTTCAAAAACCAATTCATAAAAATACTTCGGCGACTTCAATTCCATTTTTTCTTCTGAAGAAAAATTTTCGTTGATGTAATTACTTAACAAGCTGTAATCTTCTGGTTTTTTTGATTTTAAATCATTTTTAAATTCAGGACTTTCTTCAGAAATCAAGTAAAGCGCAGGAGGAAATTTATCAACCGTCATTCCATAACCGTTTTGCCATATTTTCGGCACGCTCGGTTGGTTTGTTAGTTACATAATACTTTTTTACTTCTTTTATGCCAATGTCATTGGCTCCAGTGGTATAAAACCAACCTCTCCAAAACCAGTCTAAATCCACCGCAGAAGCATCTTCCATTGTTCTGAAAAAATCGGCTGGTGTTGGATGTTTAAATTTCCAACGTTCGGCATAGGTTTTAAATGCATGGTCAAACAATTCGTGACCCATTACAGTTTCTCTTAAAATAAATAAACCTGCTGCTGGTTTTCCGTAGGCGTTTGAGCCAAAATCGGTTAAATCTTCGCCTTGAGACATAATTGGTTCCAAACCACTTTGGTCACCAGACATATATCTAACAATATTTTTTGGATGATCGATTAAAGGAAAAAGTACAGGATCATAAATATATTCTGCATAAATTTCAACAAATGAGTTGATGCCCTCATCCATCCAAGTCCACATGCGTTCATCGGAATTCACAATCATAGGGAAAAAATTATGCCCAACTTCGTGGGTGATAACGCCAATCATTCCCGATTTTGTCCTGTCAGTATATTTTCCGTCTTTATTGGGTCTTCCTCCATTCCAACAAATCATTGGATATTCCATTCCTTGACGTTGCGCATTTATGGATGTTGCGTGCGGATAAGGATAATCAAAAGTAAAATCGGAGTAAATTTTTAAGGTATTTGCAACCACTCTTGTTGAATGTTCTTCCCAAAGCGGATTTCCTTCATTGGGATATAAAGAATAAGCCATTACCGTTTTTCCGTTAAGCTTTACGGCCATAGCATCCCAAATTAATTTTCTGGAAGAAGCAAATGCAAAATCTCTTACATTTTCGGCATAAAATTTCCAGGTTTTTGTTTCTTTTGATCTTCCTTTTTCAGCTGCCAACGCTTCTTCGGGAGTTACAATAAAAACGGGATTGTCAAATGAATTTTTTGAATCTTCATATCTTTTATATTGGGCGGAAGTAAACACCTCTTTCGGATTTTGAATAACACCGGTTGCGTTTAAAATGTGGTCTTTTGGGGTGGTTATGGTTACATCATAATTTCCAAATTCCAAGGCAAACTCGCTTCGTCCTAAAAACTGTAAATTTTGCCAACCTTCTACATTATTGTACACTGCCAAACGTGGAAAAAATTGCGCAATCACATACAATTTATTTCCGTCAGGGAAAGGTTCATAGCCTGATCGTCCGCCATCAGCAATATAATCGTTGATATTGTACCACCATTTTATTTTAAAAACATAGGTTTCACCCGAAGCCAAAGGTTTTGGTAAATTAATGCGCATCATAGTATGGTTAATTATGTAGCTCACGTCTTTTCCGTTGGCATCTTTTATATATTCAATGTTAAAGCCGCCTTGGAAAGGTTTTCCCATAAATGTTTTTGCAAATTTTGCCGGTGCATACATCACGTCAGGTCCGCCACCATTAATTTCTGGAGTCAGAGAACCCGGAGCACGCATATTTTGATCTAACTGCAGCCACAAATAGTCTAAATGATCTTTGGAATTGTTATGATAAGTAATGGTTTCTTCGCCAAATATTTTACTATTCTCCTCATCCAAAACAATATTCATTTTATAATCAACTTGCTGTTGCGTATATTCACGGCCAGGTGCGCCGGAAGCTCTATGTTCATTGTTGGGTGTAGGCAATTCTTCATGCAATTGCTTAAATTTGCTAATGTTATAATGTGCTTTTTGAATTTCTTTTGTTTGCTCAACTTCTTGAGCGAAAAAGGAGGTAGTGAAAACAGTCAATAGAACTGCAACTAATAATTTTTTCATTTTAAAGGTTTGGTTTTATGGTTGGCACAATTTAATGATATTTTGAATTTACCATTAAAATTTTAATAAACTTTTATCACTTGATTTGTTGAGGTAAAAAGTTTTATTGAAATCTTTCACTTTTATTTTTACAATATTTTTTTGGTCGGGAAATTCATTTATTAAGATATTGTTGGTGACTTCAATAGATTTAAATTCCTTGATATCTGTTATTTCCAGGTAAAACCTTACAATATCTCCGTCATATTCTTTTCCTATATATTTATACAACTGATTTTTGCCATTAACAGAGATTTGTAAATGTTCAATCAGGTATTTTTTATAGTAGTTATCTACATTTGCGACTTCTGTTTTACTGCCCAAATTTAATTGTTTTCCGCTATTTTTATCGAGGGTAAATTCTAGATCCTCTATAAAAACACCCAAAGTAATTTGGATTGATTGCTTTTCTTTAAGGTATTCAATTTCACATAAACTCACATAATATTTGTGCATAGTAAAAGCGAACAAGGGAAGCACCAATAAAGTGATTATAATTTTTTTTAATTGCATAAAGGGTTAAATAGGATGGCTAATAAACAAAAAGTATTCTAAAAAAGAGTGATTTTGGTTACATAAATAAATTAATCTATAAGGGCGTTGTATTTTTTACTTTGTTTTATTAAAAAATCTTTAATCAAAAATTCATCACTATTGTAAAAGTCGCTTAATCCATTATCTTCACAATAATATAAAAACAAATAAATTTCTTCTTCTTTGATGTTTAGGTGAGCAGTAAAGAAATCTGTACCAATATTTTCAAAAATTTGTTCAATAAAAATTTGTTTTTCTTTTTTAGCATGCCTCTCTTCGTCTTTTCTTGCTTTTCTTTTTTGAAAAATATTATTGGTCAGTAATTTACCAATTTCAATAAAATTTACGCCAGAATTACCATATGTTGGATCTGTAAATTTCATAGCATTTGGTGCTTTTTTTAAGTTAATGTCATCATTATCAAAAATTGCCCCTTTTGGTAAAGAAAGTTTACCCCAATTTGGTCGAAATTTTTGTCTAATTTCAACTTCATCTAACTCATTTATGCCTTGCTCAAGATAAACTGTAATAGTTTTACTTTCAACATGGTTTTTTGAAATTTTAATAGTACGTTCTTTGTAAACAATTGAAGAAAATAGAATAGAGTCTCCAAGGGATGCATAAATTGTATAATTACCGTTTTTATCGCTTGAAGTTCCTAAATTTGAGGTTAAATTTAAGATGTTAATATCTTGTAAAAATGTTGAGTCATTTCTAACGGTGCCTTCCAATTTAACTGTGCTTTTTTGAGCTAATGAATTTGAATAAACAAATACTAAAAAAGTTATAGTTACAAAAATATTTTTATTCTTTAATTTCATGATAATTTTTACTTTCTTCCCGGAGAATTT
>JAAFHC010000204.1 GCA_010906935.1 Gelidibacter sp. | reverse complement strand
AAAGTAAGGTCAAGTAAGGGATTACTAGTCCATATTTTTGGAAAAATAGCCTCAGCTTTTATAAATTTAATTTTTTAACCCTTGATTCGCATTACTCATGGAGCAATAAAAATTATTATTGAAGATGAAAATCACAATGAGATGGTATTGTTTAATTTGCATAAAGGCTCAACCATTACAATTTCATTTGTAAATTGTATTCATAGAAGTAAAAGTATACTTAGAGGTATTGCAATCAGAGATTCTGAGGCTATATTTATTCCTGTTAAGAAATTGGATGAATGGCTTGTAAAATATGAAACTTGGCGACATTTTATAATTGAAAGTTATCATTTTCGTATGATAGAGCTTGTTAATTCTTATAAAATCTTAGCATTCAAGAAGCTAGATGACAGACTAACTGAATATTTAATGAATAAGGTTAAATTAATGAAAACCAGTGTTTTGAATCTTACGCATCAAGAAATTGCCACAGATATGCATACAGCAAGAACTATTATTTCTCGTTTATTGAAAGACCTTGAAAAGGAAGGTAAGGTTAAATTAAAAAGAAACAGAATTGTAATTATTAATCTGTGATTTTCACAAAGTACTATCTTAAATCATTTCTAAAGATTAAATATCCAGTGAACCCTTCATTGCCCACCAATTAAAATCCTACTAGAAATAGTGGGATTTTTTATTCCTAAATTTTATTTTAGCGGCTTTTATGGAACCAGCCTCAACTTACCTCAAATTGATCAATTAAAGTCAAATAATAGGCCTTAATTTAAAAACGTGCAAAAGATGTAATTTTTGCTAAATGGTTTGTTATATAACATAGATGGTAATTATTTTAGCACAAAAGGAAACGAGCCTTTAAGAAATTTTTAGGTGAATAGGATGTGTGAATTATATAATTTTACAGTAAAATTATGTAACAGATTTCTCCTAAGAGGTACCCATCTTTGCATTAGAATAAATGTTTAATTAAAAATTAAGAAGAGATGATGTTAAAAAAAATTTATTTTGCAGCCATTGCAGCAATGGTTGTAATGTTAGGATTTCAAAGTTGTGACAGTAGTGATGAAGGCAATGGTACAGCAAGCGTTCAATTAAAGTTAGTTGATGCACCTGGCGATTATTTAGAAGTGAATGTTAATATTGTAGATATTCAGTATAATAATGGAGACAGCGAAGAAGGTTGGATGAGTTTTGGAGAACCAGAAGATTATCCTATTAATGTTGACTTAACGACACTTATTGCCGGGAATAGCCTTTTATTGGTAAATCAAATTATTCCTTCAGGGATGTTAAAACAAATAAGACTTGTTTTAGGAGATGGAAATACACTTAAAATAGAAGGGCAAAGTGAAATGATGCACCTTAGCACACCAAGCGCCATGCAATCTGGATTAAAATTAAAGATTAATACCGCCTTGGAGCCAGGTTATTCTTATACATTTATACTTGATTGGGATGTACAAAAATCGGTTGTTATGGCTGGCGGTTCTGGCAATTACAATTTAAAACCTGTAATTAGGGTTAATGCAGAAGTGAATTCAGGGTCTATTGCTGGTAATTTAAAAGGAGAGGTTCTTGTTAATCAAGTACCTGTTTTTAATCCTCTAGAAAATGCCATAGTTGGGGTTTATACAACTGCAGGTGTTTATGTAGCAGAAAGCGGAACAGATGCTGATGGTGATTTTTTAATTCTAGGACTTGCCTCGGGAGATTATACATTAAAAATAATGAATCAAGTAGCGTATGATGATTATGTGTCAACACCAATAACAGTAACTGTTGGGACTGTCAATACCATTTTGCCAATAGTGCTAATGATACCGTAAAAAACGAGCTCATTGTCCACCAAAGGAAAATCCTACTAGAAATAGTGGGATTTTTTTATGCTTTAAAAAAAGAATTTCTGTTAAATGACAGTTATCATAATTTTACAATATAACTTTATTTACATTTGTCTTGTAGGCATGCTAGCCTACTTCTTTTTCATAGCAATTTTCCTCCTCTAACCCCAAGTTTGAGGAGGTTTTTTATTTCAAAAATAAGTTAATTTCTCATTGTCCGCCAAACGAAAATCCTACTAGAAATAGTGGTTTTTTTTATGCCTATAATTTACAAATCTAATGATTTTACTAAGAATTCTACTTTTAGGTAAATATTAGGTTGTAATAATTCTTCTACTAAAAAGGCATACAATTAGATGTGTAAAAACTCCTAGGGTGTCCAAAATTTAAATCAATTAAAAATTTCAAAAAAATGAATAATTTTAAACTAAATATATTGTTTTTGTTGAGGAAAAATAGACATCGTAAAGATGGAAGAGTTCCCTTAGTATGTAGATTAACATATAAAAATAATAGAAGAGAATTTGCAACATGGCAGTTTATTAATGCTACATATTGGAATAGGAAGAAACAATTCGCAGAACCACCAGATGATGAAAACACTGTTGTCAACAGGCAATTAAGCCTTATTAAAAGTAAAATTTATAAAGCAATGACCTTTGAACATTTTTTAACTAAAGATAAAAGTTAAATTTATTTAATCCAAGATGTGACAGAACCATTTTGTCTAAGTATAAATTCCATTTGAGTTAATCATTATTTTTTTAGGGTTAACTATTCACTTAGAAAATTATTATTATTGCATATATAGCGAGTGTAATTAGAATGCTTGTTATTTATTAAAACTTATTATTAATTTTTAAAACGATAAAAAGAGATGGGAGTAACAGAAGATAATAGAAAATTTAAAAGAAAAGTAGAACAAAAGGACCCTACAAATCCAAAAATTAACAATACCGAAACGAACAAATTCGATATTGATAAAAAGACCATTAAAAAACAACAGAATAAAAAATAATTATAATGATGTTTCACCAGTTTTTTACTGGTTAAAGAACTCCCTTTTTGGGAGTTTTTTTATGTAAATAAAAAAATGATAAAACCCAAAAAAAACAACAAAATTTAAAGTTAGTCACATTTAAAATAAATACTTAACTTTAAATATATTTTGTAATGTTTTAAATTGAATTAAATAATGATTAAATCAACACAATATAGGATTCTTTCTGAGTTAAAAATTATGGTTGAGTATTTTTCACTTGAGACTTCTTTAAAAGATAAGATAGAACATAGAAAAAGGGTGATTCAAGATCAATACTTCAATCCGAACTACAATTTTATTACTGATTTTAGAGATACACACATTAACTTTTCAGTTGATGATGTTAGTGCCTATATTGAGTTTGCTACAAATGCTACAAAAATGCATGGAGATAGAAGGTCTGCAAT
>JAAFHC010000203.1 GCA_010906935.1 Gelidibacter sp. | reverse complement strand
CGTTGGAGATGTTTCCAAAATAAATTTCCCCAAGGGTTTAGAAACCTCCAAAACGTCGCCTTCTTTTAAAATGGTGGTGGCAAAAACAGAAAATGTTCCGTTGTCAACTGCTTTTATGGCAATGCGTAACTCACCGCTGTTTGGCGAGGAACAAATGGAGTATGCCCTGCGCAACTCTTCGCCGGCAATGCTTTTTTTAATGTTTATATATTGTCCGGCAATAAATTTGAATTCCTCTTTTAAATCTGCAGGAATATCAAATAGTACGGAAACCGCATCAGAAGTTTCTTTTTTGAGTTCTTTTATGGTAAGCGTGTGAAATTTAAACATGTTCAATTTTTATGACTACAAAAGTAAATAATCTAAATACAATTTTTTATAAAAAAAGACATCTAAGAAATGTATACATAAGAAAATTATGTATACATTTACAAAACTAATTGGATTATTGAATTCAATTTTTAATGTTACTACTATGGGAAATCAAAAATTATACAAAGGATCTTTACAAACAATTATATTAAAACTATTGGAGGAAAACGACAAAATGTATGGTTATGAAATTACCCAAAAAGTGAAGGAATTAACCAACAACGAACTACAAATAACCGAAGGCGCTTTATATCCGGCATTGCACAAATTAGAGGCCGAAGGTTTGTTAGATGTTGAGGTGGCAACTGTTGACAACAGGTTGCGTAAAT
Organism: Gelidibacter sp.; assembly: GCA_010906935.1. Taxonomy (GTDB): domain Bacteria; phylum Bacteroidota; class Bacteroidia; order Flavobacteriales; family Flavobacteriaceae; genus Lutibacter. Next base: position 5,711 of record JAAFHC010000203.1, on the reverse strand, counting down.
ATTACAAATTAACCGACCAAGGAACCAAAGAAACAGTGAACAGATTGGCAGAATTAGAAGAGTTTATTGCTACTATGAAAACTATTATTAACCCAAAATTAGCTTAAGTTTAAAAATTGCTATTTATGAAACTTACCAAAGAACAAATTCAACAACTTTATACCTTCACGCGCCAGCATTTTGTGGAACATTTTGATGTGCAAACCGAGCTGGTAGACCATTTGGCAAATGATATTGAACAAATTTGGCAAGAACAACCAAATCTTTCTTTTGAAAATGCCAGAGATATTTCTTTCAAAAAATTTGGTGTTTTTGGCTTTATGGGTGTGGTTGAAGCAAGCGCAAAAGCATTAAATAAAAAATACTGGAAATTGGTTTTGGGGATTTTTAAAGACTATTTTAAATTGCCTCAATTGCTTGCTGTTTTTTTAATTTTTGCGACAATTTACACCAGCTTTTTATTCGTGCCTAACCACAGGTGGATTTATATGTTCTTAGGATTTGGTATTGCTGCTTTTTTATTAGTGAGATTAATTCAACTTCAAAAATTAAAAAAACAACGTTTAAAAACTACTAATAAAAAATGGCTATTAGAAGAATACATATTAAATGCAGGTAATATTGGCGCATTTGCGTATATAATTTTTCAAATTCCAATTCAATTGAAAGTTCAATTAACATCAACATTATCCATAATTTTAGTTGCGTTATTTTTTACTTGTTATATTATGTTAACATACATTATTACTTTTGTATTACCATTAAAAGTTGAAGAAGTTTTAATAAAACAATATCCAGAATATCAATTGGTATAACAAAATTTTTATAAATTACTCGCTTTAACAAAAACCAACCAAATGATTAAACACTTTATAAATTTTGAATGGAAACAATTTTTTCGTTCTTCTTATTTTCAAAAAGGAATCGCTATAAAAATCTTACTTGTTTTTCTCGTTTTATATTTTGGAGGATTAGCTTTAATGCTTGGTATTGGCTTGTATTTTATTCTTAAAGAAGTTTTGCCTACTCAAGATCCAATAGTCATTGTAAATAATTTTTTAATTTATTGGCTCCTATTCGATTTGGTGATTCGTTTTTTTATGCAGCAATTGCCAGTGATGAATATAAAACCTTTAATGATAATTCCAATAAAGCGAAATACAATAATTAATTATTTATTAGGGAAAACGGCACTTTCTTTTTTTAACTTTATACCAATATTTATTTTTTTACCCTTTAGCATTGTTTTGTTATCAAAAGGATATCCGGTTTTAAATGTAGTTTGCTGGTTTTTTGCAACCTTATTTTTAAGCTTATCTACCAACTTTATCAACTTTCTAATAAATAAGAACAATACCGTTTTTTATGTACTTATTACTGTTTTAGCACTATTGATTGGATTAGAATTTTTTAATATTTTTAAAATATCAACACCAATAGGCGTTGCGTTTAATGCTCTTTATAGCAATCCGTTTTTAGTTATAATTCCTTTATCCTTAATGATAGGCTTGTATTTTATAAATTTCATTTTTATTAAAAGGGAATTTTATTTAGACGATGCCATTTCAAAAAAAATAAAAGAAGTAAATGCAACTGATTTGTCTTGGATGGATCGCTTTGGAAGTGTTGCTACTTTCTTAAAAAATGATGTAAAATTAATTTGGCGTAATGCACGGCCAAAACAAGTGATGATGATGTCGTTCCTGTTTTTATTTTACGGTTTAATATTTTTTACAAATAAAACGTACAATGATTCGCCTGCGTGGTTAGCCTTTGCCGCTATGTTTGTTACAGGTGGTTTTTTAATGACCTTTGGTCAATTAGTTCCTTCTTGGGACAGTGAATATTATAAATTGTTAATGAGCCAAAATATTCCATATAAAAAATACTTAGAATCTAAATGGTATTTAATGGTAATTGGCGTAACGCTTTCTTTTATTTTAAGTACACCATACTTATATTTTGGCTGGAAAATTTATGGAATGATCGCAGCGGGCGCCTTATTTAATATTGGGTTAAATTCGTTTATAACTTTGTTTGGTGGTGCTTTAAATAGAGTGCCGATTGAATTGAATGTAAAAGCAAAAGCATTTAGCAATACCAATGGGTTTAATCCAACACAAATGCTAATTGCATTACCTAAATTAGGGCTTCCAATGTTACTGTTTTACCTGCCTTACAAATTTATCAGTTTTGAAGCAGGTTTATTGGTTTTAGGATTGAGTGGTGTTTTGGGTATTTTATTTAGAAACTTTTTTTTAAATAAAATTGAAAAACTCTATCAAAAGGGGAAATATAAAACGATTGCAGCTTACAACGAAAAATAAATAATAAAGAAAAATATAACAATGATAACAACTACAGAACTTTCAAAAAAATACGGCGCGGCAACCGTTTTAAATATAGAATCATTAGAAATTCCAAAAGGCCAATCTTTTGGTTTGGTGGGAAATAATGGTGCAGGCAAAACCACTTACTTTAATTTATTGCTAGACCTTATTAAGCCTACAACCGGTTAATGTAACTAACAACGAAATTCAGGTAAACAAAAGTGAAGATTGGAAACCTTTTACGTCAGCATTTATTGATGAAAGTTTTTTAATTGGCTATTTAACTGCTGAAGAATATTTTTATTTTATTGGCGAGCTTCGGGGAATGAATAAAGGAGATATAAATTCTTTTTTAGCCCAATTTAAAGAAATTTTCAATGATGAAATTCTGAACAAAAAGAAATATTTAAGAGATTTGTCAAAAGGAAATCAGAAAAAAGTGGGTATTATTGCGGCATTGATCGGGCATCCAGAAGTGATCGTTTTAGACGAGCCATTTGCCAATTTAGATCCCACAACACAAATCAGATTGAAGAAATTATTGAAAGATTTAACCATTACAACAAACGCAACGCTCTTAATTTCAAGCCATGATTTGGGCCACGTTACCGAAGTTTGTGATCGGATTGTGGTGCTTGAAAAAGGGGAAATTGTTAAAGACTTAATCACCTCAGCCGAAACATTGCAGGAATTGGAAACGTATTTTTCGGTGTAACTCAAATTAAATGCATAGATTTTTGTATTTTTACATTCCTTATTGCAATAATTACACTGGGTAATAAGTTAATGGGTTAGTTAAAAACAATTTCTTTTGAAAAATAGTTTTAAAATAATTGTAGGCTTTTTATTAGCGCTTTTTGTGGTTAATTGTTCCACTAAAAAAGATACGTTTTTAAACAGAAGTTACCACTCGGTATCCACAAAGTACAACGTGCTTTATAACGGCCATGAAGCTTTTCGCATCGGTTTGGAGCAATTAAATGCCAATTATGAAGACAATTATTGGGAACGTTTGCCTATTGAACCATTAAAAGTTGATGAATTGGCTATGCCGGGAATGCAAGCAGACGCCGACAGTTCTCCACAAGAATTTGAAAAGGCCGAAGAAAAAGCGGTAAAAGCAGTGCAAAAACATTCCATGTTAATTGCCCGCGAAGAACGTAACAAAGAAATTGATGACGCTTATTTGCTCTTGGGAAAATCTCGGTATTATTCCAAAAGATTTGTGCCTGCACTGGAAGCATTTAATTATGTGATTCTTAACTATCCAAAAGCCAATTTAATTAACGAAACCATTATTTGGCAGGCAAAAACGCAGGTTCGGTTGCAAAATGAAGAACAAGCCATTAAAAGTTTACGGAATTTATTAAAAGACAAATCGTTAAAAAGTAATATTAAAGAAGAGGCGCATACCGTTCTTGCGATGGCTTACTTAAATTTAGACAGTTTGCAGCTTGTGATTAACCATCTTAATAAAGCGGTGGTTTCGGATAATAATAAAGAGCAAACGTCTAGAAATTTATTCATACTCGGGCAACTTTACAGTGAAAAAGGATTGAAGGATTCTTCAAACATTGCCTATCAAAAAGTAATCGATTTTAAAAAAGCGCCTTATAAGTACAAAATTCATGCACAGCTTGAAAAAGCCAAGAATTCAACCAATAAATTGGATACTGAAGAAACATTGGCCATTCTTAAAAAGTTGACAAAAGACAGGGATAACCGGCCTTTTTTGGATGAATTGTATTACAGAATTGGAATGATTGAGCAAGAAGGCAACACTGATAATGGAATTTCCTATTTTAAAAAATCACTGCAATCGAACTCCAAAAACAATCTTCAAAGAGAACTTTCCTATGAAGCCCTTGGTAATTTATATTTTAACAAAGCGCAATTTATGGTTGCCGGTGCGTATTACGACAGTATTTTAACCATTACAAATAGCGAAAACACAAAACGCGTGCGTCGTTTGGTGCGAAATCGAAATAATTTAAATGAGGTTATTTTATATGAAAATAGCTCAAAAATAAACGATAGCATTTTAAATGTTGTTGCCATGGGCGAAGAGGAACAAATGACCTTTTTTAACGCTCATATTGAAAAATTAAAAGCCAACCAAGAAAAACAGGCAAACAAATCAATCGTTAAAACCGGTTTATTTAATCCAAATTTAGGCAAATCTGATGTTGGTGAAAAGTCAGGGAAATGGTATTTTTACAACATTCAGGCGCTAGGTTTTGGAGAAATTGAATTTAGAAAAATTTGGGGCAATCGTCCTTTGTCGGACAATTGGCGTTTGGGGGACAAATCTCAATTAAGTATAGGAAATGTTCAAGGTATTGACCAAAATATGGCTAATAGCAATCAGGAAAATTTGGAACTTTCTTACTATTTAGATAAAATCCCTTCAGAAAAAGTTAAAATAGACAGTATTGCAAGTGAGCGCAATACCGCTTATTTTAAATTGGGAATTATTTATAAAGACCAATTTAATGAATTGGATTTGGCAAAAGACAAATTCGAAAAATTAATAGCTTTTGATCCAGAGTTTGCATTGTTGATTCCTGCCAAGTATCATTTGTATAAAATTTACGAAAGTCAGGACAACAATAAAGCAATCGCCCTAAAAAACGATATTACCGCAAATTATCCGACTTCAAAATACGCCAAGATTATTTTAAATCCGAACCAAGCACTCGAAGAAGATGAAAAAAATGCTGCAGAAACGGAGTATGCGGCAATATATTACGAGTATGAAGCAGATAAATTTGAAAGCGTTATTGAAAAAACCAATCTTGCAATCGGTAAATATTTGGGTGAACCAATTGTTGCGAAATTAGAATTGTTAAAAGCCTATGCCATTGGAAAAACACAAGGTTTGGTTGCTTTTAAAGAAGCTTTGGAATTGATCGCATTAAATTATCCGAATACTGAAGAAGCGAAAAAAGCTTTGGAAGTGATAGAAACCATAAAATTAAAACTATAAAATAATCCTTAAAAAGTAAAAGATGATGTTTTTAGAAAAAAAAGTAATTCCACCCTTATCATCAGAACGAAATGTGGTAGGAAAAAACACCTCCATAGTTGGTGATATTAAATCTGAAGGAGATTTTAGAATTGACGGAAGCGTTGAAGGAATCATAAAAACAGTTGGCCGGGTGGTTATTGGCGCTTTGGGAAGCGTTACAGGCAAAATTATTTGTGACAATGCCGATATTGAAGGAATATTTTCAGGAGAATTGTTAGTAAATAATTTATTGACCTTAAAAGCCACTGCAAAAATTTCTGGAGAAGTGGCCATCAGCAAATTATTGGTAGAGCCGGGTGCCGAATTTAACGCAACTTGCACAATGAAAGGATCCGTGATGGAGCTACAAAATG
>JAAFHC010000020.1 GCA_010906935.1 Gelidibacter sp. | reverse complement strand
TTTTCGACAACTGTTTTGGATTCTTGAGCAATGGCGTTTGAACATACAAATGTTGCAAATACTGCAACGACTAACATTTTTAATGATTTCATAAGTCTCTGTTTTTAATAAATTTAGATTTTGTTTAAGTATTTTTGTATTTTGTTAAACAAAAGTAGTTTAAAATAACATAGGTATTTCTATTTTAACATTTATTTAACATAAAGCATTCAAAATAAAATGGATTTCCAATTTGCAATAGACATTTTACAGCAATTAGAGCAATTCAAGGCGTCTCAAAACGGAAGCTATATAAATAATTAAAAAAAGAGCAAAAGTTGTTCTCGGTAATTATTGTTTCTATTCTTACTCATTTTTAAAATTTATTAAATACAAATCCGTCTCTACTTTGCATTAGATAAATAAATGAGTATATCAAACCAAATAAAGCCGAACAAACTCAATTTGTGTTTTTTAAGATATCCCTAAAAGTTTATTAAAATTTTAGCAATTCTTTTTAATAACCAACATTGGTTTGTCAGGCAAGGTCAATTTAGTCTTTTAGTTTGCCGTTTGCCTTGGAATCTTGTATAAAGTTTATTTTCAAATAAAAAGGTGGCGCAGGTTTCCTAAATTATCTCTAAATTTGGATGAAAATAAAATTTTAAGATGAAAAAATACACCATACAAAAATCACCATTTGTAATTCCCACCACCGACGGAAAATTAATCGAAGAACATTTTGGGCATACCACCCAGCAAGGGGAATTAAGTTTGGCGCACATGATTGCGCCAGCTGGCTGGAAGGAACCTTTTCAAACGCCACAATTTGATGAATATACCTATATTATTAAAGGGAAAAAACAATTTAATATTGAAGGAGAACTTGTAGTTTTGGAAGCAGGGCAATCCATTAAAATAAATAAAGGAGTGCGGGTTCAATATACAAATCCGTTTGAGGCTGCGTGCGAATATTTATCGGTTTGTTTGCCTGCTTTTTCTATAGGTTTGGTGAATAGGGAAGAGGATTGAAACTAAATTTTACTTATTAATGCCTAAAGTTGATTTGTGTTAGGGATTGCGGGGTTTGTTTGAGCTCTCCCGTTTTTTCGGGAAGCGAGCCACAAAAGCACGCCCGCTTTTTCAGCGGGAACACCCAGAAATAGGATTAAATAATTGCTATTATTTTATTTTCTTTCGCAGGCCAAAAGGGTATTTTTCATCAGCATCGCAATGGTCATTGGTCCAACGCCGCCAGGAACCGGCGTAATAAATGAAGCTTTTTTGCTGACGCTTTCAAAATGCACATCGCCTGCCAAACGGTAGCCGCTTTTTTTGGTGGTATCTTCAACGCGTGTAATTCCCACATCAATAATGGTTACGCCGTCTTTTACCATATCACCGGTTAAAAATTCAGGAATCCCTAGTGCAGCAACAATAATATCGGCTTGCAAAGTAAAATCTATTAAATTTTTAGTGCGGCTGTGCGTAATGGTGACCGTAGCATCGCCGGCTTTTCGTTTTTGACTCATTAAAATACTCATTGGTCGTCCAACAATATGGCTTCTTCCAATAACCACCACGTGCTTGCCTGAAGTTTCGACTTGGTATCGTTCCAACAATTCTAAAATTCCGAACGGTGTTGCAGGCAAAAAGCAAGGCATATCCAAAGCCATTCTTCCCACATTTGTTGGGTGAAATCCGTCCACATCTTTATCTGGATTCACGGCATTCAATACTTTTTGTTCGTTAATATGTTTTGGTAAAGGCAATTGAACTATAAATCCGTCGATATCATTGTTGCTATTGAGCTTTTCTATTTCCTGCAATAATTTTTCTTCGGTTGTTTCGCTTGGGAGCTCAATTAGTGTAGAATTGAAACCCACCAATTTACAAGCTTTCACTTTACCATTCACGTAAGTCATGCTTGCGCCATCGGTTCCCACTAAAATGGCAGCCAAATGTGGCGTTTTTTTTCCTTGGGATTTTAATTGTTTTACCGATTCGGCAATTTCAAGTTTTAAATCTGCCGATGTTTTTTTTCCGTCTAGTAAAATCATTTTAGGTTTAAAAGTTTAATGGTTTAAGAGTTTGAAGGTTCACAGAGAACAAGGTTATTAGTGCTAATTGAATAAAAAAAACTTTTAACTTTGTACTTTTAATTTTGTACTTTAATTATTTCCCCATTCCTTTCATCATTTGCATCATTTGTTTTCCGCCGCCGCCTTGCATCATTTTCATCATTTTACTCATTTGGGTAAACTGTTTCAACAATTGATTCACTTCTTGTATGGTGGTTCCCGATCCTTTAGCAATTCGTTTTTTTCTAACGGCATCAATAATAATAGGTTCGCTTCTTTCTGCCGGAGTCATAGAGTGAATAATGGATTCAATGCCTTTAAAAGCGTCGTCATCAATATCAATGTCTTTCATCATTTTACCGGCGCCCGGAATCATTCCCATCAAATCTTTCATATTTCCCATTTTTTTGATTTGCTGAATTTGTTTCAGGAAATCATCAAAACCGAATTGATTTTTTGCAATTTTCTTTTGAATTTTGCGGGCTTCTTCTTCATCATATTGTTCCTGAGCACGTTCCACCAACGAAACAACGTCACCCATTCCCAAAATTCGCTCTGCCATACGGTTTGGGTAGAAAACATCAATCGCCTCCATTTTTTCGCCCGTACCAACAAATTTAATAGGTTTATTTACAATAGATTTAATGGATAAAGCTGCACCGCCACGTGTATCACCATCTAATTTGGTCAATACAACCCCGTCGAAATTTAAAATATCGTTAAATGCTTTCGCCGTATTTACGGCATCTTGTCCGGTCATGGAATCCACCACAAAAAGTGTTTCTTGCGGACTAACAGCTTTGTGGATGTTTGAAATTTCGGCCATCATAGCTTCATCAACAGCCAAACGACCTGCGGTATCTATAATTACCACATTTTTACCGGTTGCTTTTGCATGTTTTATGGCATTTTTTGAAATTTCAACCGGATTCTGATTTCCTTCTTCGGCATAAACTTCAACACCAATTTGCTCTCCAACCACTTTTAACTGGTTGATAGCCGCAGGACGATAAACGTCGCAACCCACCAATAAAACTTGTTTGTTCTTTTTTGTTTTTAAATAATTTGCCAGTTTTCCGGAGAAAGTGGTTTTACCCGAACCTTGTAAACCCGACATTAAAATAACGGTTGGAGCACCGGAAAGATTGATTCCTACGGTTTCGCCGCCCATCAATTCGGTCAATTCGTCTTTTACGATTTTCACCATCAATTGTCCCGGATTTAACGTAGTCAATACGTTTTGTCCCAAGGCTTTTACTTTTACGGTATCGGTAAAGGTTTTCGCTATTTTAAAGTTAACATCAGCATCTAAAAGCGCTCTTCGAACTTCTTTTAGCGTTTCCGCAACATTTATTTCTGTAATTTTTCCGTGCCCTTTCAGCGTGTGAAAGGCCTTATCTAATTTATCGCTTAAATTATTGAACATAGTCGTTTACCTCGTTTTTTAGAATTGACAAAGATACTAAAATGAACTTAAATACTTCAAATCATTTTCAGCAAAAAAAGTGATAAAACTGGAACTACTTCCCCCATTATTTGCAGATAATAACTACATTATCGTTAGCGTAATAATAATTACACAGTGCTTTATAAAATTGGTCGAAATTTGCACAGAAATTTAATTAAAGCAGATTGATGAAAAGAATTATAATTATAGGCGGTTTATCGGCTGGCCCTTCGGCAGCCGCAAAAGCGCGTAGAGAAAATGAAAATGCAGAAATAATACTATTTGAAAAAGGAGAAAATATTAGTTATGCCACTTGCGGAATGCCTTATGCATTTTCAGGAATTATAGAAAACAGAAGCGACTTAATTGTTGTTAAACCTGATTTGATGAGAACGCGATTCAATATTGACGTTAAAATGAACGAGGAAATTGTTTCTATTGATACGGACAATAAAATTGTTTATTCGGTGAAAGGGGATTACAGTTATGACAAGCTTGTTTTTGCCACTGGTGCAAAATCAGTAGTGCCTCCAATAAAAAACATAAAAAAAGCCACAAACTGGTCAACTTGCCGGTCAATGGCCGATTTTGACAAAATTACCAAAGAAGGTTTAACTTCAAAATCAAAACACATCACCATTATCGGAGCCGGACTCATTGGCGTTGAAGTGGCAGAAAACTTGCGGGAAGCTGGAAAAGAAGTCACTTTGATTGAAGGTGCTGATCAAATTTTAACATTGTGGCAGCCTAAATTTGGGACTTTTGCAGAATCGGTTTTAAAAAATAATGGGATAGAGGTCATTACTTCCGGTATTGTTTCTGAATTTGAATTGGATGAAAATGGAAAAATTGCCGGAATTAAAATTGAAGGTAAAGCAACTATAAAAACCGACTTTGTGATTTTAAGTGTGGGAATTATGCCCAACACAGAATTATTGTTGAAATTAGGAGCAGACCATATTAAAAATGGCGCATTGAAAGTGAATGAAAGAATGGAAACCTCCATAAAAGATGTGTATGCGGCTGGCGATAATGTATCCATTAAAAATTTACAAACCAATGAATACGATTATTTTCCGCTAGGAACGCATTCAAATAAAGGCGGAAGGGCAGCAGGTGCTAATGCCGCCGGAAAAAACATTGTTTTTAAAGGCGCTTACAAAACGGCCATTGTAAAAGTGTTTGATTATACTTTGGCCAGAACCGGATTAAATCCGAAAGCATTGACAGAGCGCGCGATTCCTTTTGAAACTGTGTTGACCATCGCAGGTTCAACGCCAAGTTATTATCCGGGACAAAAAGATTTAATTACGGAGATTTATTACAATCCCATTAATGAAGAGATTTTAGGCGCCGAATTGTTTGGTGAAGTTGGGGTTGATAAACGTGTAGATGTTTTGAGTACTGCAATTTATGCGAAACTTAAAATCAGCGATTTATCTCAATTGGATTTGGCGTATGCGCCTCCATTTTCACCGGCAAAAGATCCTGTTGTGGTGACGAGTTTTGTAGCTGAAAATATGCTCGATAATAAAACAATACAGATGTCGGTCGAAGAATTGGATGCATATTTAGCTAAAACAAATCCGAAAGATTTTTTGTTGCTTGATGTAAGAACAGCAAAAGAATTTGAGGAAGGCAGCATACAAAATGCAATTAATATTCCGTTGGATGAAATTAGAAATCACATCGATTTTATAAAGAATCAAAACAAACCAATCATTATTTTTTGCAGAAGAGGATTGAGAGGCTATTTGGCTGAATTAATTCTAAAACACCATCAAATAAAAGATATGGTAAATGTTGCAGGAGGCATCATAGTGTGGAAAATGGTTGGCGGACTCGTTTTAAAACCCAAAGAAGTTGAAGCTTAAGTAAGTCTAAATAAAAGGTAAAAAACCATTTGTTGTTTAAAACAACAAATGGTTTTTTATTCAGCAAAACGGCTATTTTTAAAATTTAACGTTTCACCTCAATTTTTGCTCGTAGGTTTTCACTATTTCCTATTGCCCATTAGCTATTTTCCTTTCACAAATTTAATGGAAGTGGTATTTACGCAATATCTTTTGCCCGTAGTGTCTTTTGGTCCGTCATCAAAAAGATGTCCTAAATGTCCGCCACAAGATGCGCAAACAATTTCGGTGCGAATCATTCCGTGGCTTCTGTCTGAAACATAGTTTATGGTTCCTTCTATGGCATCGTCAAAAGATGGCCATCCGCAATGCGATTCAAATTTGCTGCCCGATTCAAAAAGTTGTAAATCACAGCCTGCGCAATGATAAGTTCCTTTTTCAAAATGGGCTGTGTAACCGCCTTCACTCGGACTGTCTGTGCCTTTTTGCCTTAAAATTTGATAAGCTTCTGGAGACAGTGTTTTTTTCCATTCTGCCTCAGTTTTAATTACTTTTTTAATCATCACTTTTTTGTTTTTTTCTTGTGAATAGCTGTCACAACCAATTATTAAAATTAATATGAATGCTAGAGATAAATTTTTCATCTGTTTAAATTTTATTTATTAGCGGAACAGATGCTGGCTGCCTGCAGGCAGGCAGTTTCGCCATTAATTATTCCTTTGTGTCAAAATTTGTTATGCTCGTTTCATGTTACTCATTTCTGTTAATAAATTCCACAATTCGATTGATTACTTTGGTGTCTTTTAAAATTCGGCTGTGTCCCAAACCATTGGTAATTAAAATTTCACCTTGTTCCAAGTTTTGACGAATATGGTGCGCACAACTTACAAGAACATCTGCATCTTCGGTGTCATGCAGCACTAAAGTAGGAATTATTACTGATTTTGCTGCAATATAAGCTGAATAATTATCAATATCTTCTCCGAATTTATTGTAAAAATGCTGCTTTATTTTATCCGCCATTATTGGTTTTAGCTGAATTTTGGCCACAAATTCTTTGATAATATCTGAAATCACATCCCCTGAACCAACTACAATCGCTTTTTTTATGTTTAATCCTTGTTTGATAGCATTTAAAACAGTCATTCCGCCTAATGAATGTCCGATGGCAATTTCAAAAGGACCAAATTCTTTTTCTAAAAACAGCGCAGTTTTTACAAATTCATTCATCATGGTTGTTTTCCCTGTTGATTTTCCATGAGCCGGAGCGTCAAAACTAATCGTCATAAAACCATTTTCCAGCAACTTGTCGGCAATCTTAAAAAGTTGCGTTCCTCTGCCCGACCAACCGTGAATCAACAAAACTTTTCTTTTTGAATAGCCATAAGAGTACACCATCACTTCCTTATTCAATTCAGGAATCAAAACCATTTTCTTTTGGGCGCTTTCGGCCATCATATTTTCACGTGCAGGGGTTTTGAAGCGAATGGGTGTTCTAAAAAGTTTAATTGCATATAACATAGCCAATGGTGGCGCTATAAATTGGAGTATTTTTCCTGTTGCAATAATGGATGCCGGAATTTTTGGAACATTAATTGAAGGTATTGTGATATTATTGGCTTTGTTATCCATAAAAGGTTTAATTTTGCTGGTAAAGATAGAATTTGTAATTTTATGTGTAAAGGATGTTTTAACTTAAAAACTTAAAAAAATGAAAAAATTTATTTCCCTGTCATTGCTAATGTTATTTATGATAAGCTGCAGCACCGTTCCAATTACCGGTAGACAACGACTTAATATTGTTAGTGATGCCGAAATATTGCCAGCCAGTTTTGCGCAATATGAAGGCTTCTTAAAAGAAAACAAATTATCTAATGATGCAAAAATGACCAATGAGATTCAAGTTGTAGGAAAAAATATTTCCTATGCCGTAGACAAATTTATGCGGGCAAATGGAATGGTTTCTGAAGCAAATGCTTATCGTTGGGAGTTTAATTTAATTGAAGACAAAGCGGTAAATGCTTGGTGTATGCCAGGTGGAAAAGTGGTTTTTTACACTGGTATTTTACCCGTTGCAGCTAACAAGGATGGTATTGCGGCTGTTATGGGGCACGAAGTAGCGCATGCTTTTGCAAAACACGGACAAGAGCGTATGACGAGTGCTTACGGACAACAATTGGGAGGTGTTGCTGTAGCAATTGGGACAAACAATAAAGACCCTAAAACGCAAAATTTATGGAATACCATTTATGGTATCGGTTCACAGGTTGGGATGTTATCTTACAGCAGAACCCATGAAACGGAAGCTGATAAATTGGGATTGGTGTTTATGACCATGGCAGGATACAATCCGCAAGAAGCCATCAATGTTTGGATTCGTATGGGTCAAATGTCCAAGGGTGGTGCACCACCAGAATTTTTAAGCACGCACCCTTCTAATGAAACAAGAATAAAAAATTTAAAAGCCTATTTGCCAACAGCAATTGCCCAAGCAAAAAAATACAATGCCCAATAGCTTAAACTCAATTATTTTAGCTTAAAAAAAATATTTATAGTATATTGTCAACCGTTCTGAATTTTCAGAACGGTTTTTTTATTTAGTTCAATATGTTAAAAAAAGGAGACAAGAAACTCATCAACGCCTGGGCGTTTTACGATTGGGCAAATTCAGCATACTCATTGGTGATAGCCACCGCAGTTTTTCCCATATATTACAGTAGTTTAACTGAGTCATTTGCATCGGTTGAAGGAAAAATAATTTTTTTGGGAACATCTTGGAATCCAACCACTTTATACGATTATACATTGGCGGTGTCTTTTTTATTGGTCGCGTTTATGTCACCAATTTTATCGGGAATTGCCGATTATACAGGAAATAAATTGAAATTTCTAAAATTCTTTTGTTTTCTGGGATCTTTTTCTGTTATGAGTTTGTTCTTTTTTGAAGGAGAAAAAACCCTTTGGATAGGCTTGGTTGCTACCATTTTTGCCAGCATAGGATTTTGGGGAAGCATTGTTTTTTACAATTCATTTTTACCTGAAATTGCGCATCCGGAACAACAGGATAAAGTGAGTGCAAAAGGATTTATGTTTGGCTATACAGGTTCTGTACTGTTGCTTTTGTTTAGTTTGGTGATGGTAAATAAACCGGAAATGTTCGGGTTGCCAAATGCAGCTGCTGCTTCTCGTCTTACCTTTTTGTTGGTTGGGATTTGGTGGTTGGGATTTGCCCAAATTACTTACAGTTATTTGCCCAACAATGTTTACAATAGAAAACCGCAAAAGGATTTTATTTGGAAAGGTCTTCGAGAATTAAAAGTTGTTTATGATGAAATGAAGCAACATGCTGAATTAAAATTTTTTCTGTTGTCCTTTTTTATGTTTAGTGTGGGTGTACAAACCATTATTTTAATGGCGGGTATTTTTGGCAGCAAAGAATTGGGATTGCCTACAATGGATTTAATTGCCGTTATTTTGTTGGTACAAATTGTCGCTATTTTTGGCGCGTTTTTATTTTCAAGAATCTCAGCAAAGATTGGAAATATTGCCTCATTAAAAATAACAATTTCTATTTGGGCATTGGTTTGTTGCGTTGCTTTTTTATTGGATAAATCGCAAGCAAATGTTTCTTATTATTTTTATGGTTTGGGAGCGCTTATTGGTTTGGTTATGGGCGCCATCCAATCTTTGTCGCGTTCAACGTATTCCAAAATGTTGCCTGAAACAAAAGACCACGCAACTTATTTCAGCTTTTATGATGTTACCGAAAAAATTGCCATTGTATTTGGAATGATTGTTTTTGGCTTGTTAATTTCATTTACTGGTTCTATGCAATGGAGCGTATTATTTCTGGCGGTTTTCTTTATCATATCCTTTGTTTTGTTGAACTTTGTGGGAAAAACAAAATATGTCAAATAAATTTGATTTTATTGTTGTTGGAGCCGGCATTGTCGGACTCGCAACAGCTTATAAATTACAATTAAAATTTCCCGATAAATCCATACTTATTCTAGAAAAAGAACCCGAAATTGGCTTACACCAAACTGGTCGAAATTCAGGTGTTATGCACTCCGGAATTTACTACAAACCCGGTTCGTATAAAGCAAAAAATTGTAAAATAGGAAGTGCCCAACTGATAAAATTCGCCATTGAAAACAATATCAAACACGATGTTTGCGGAAAGGTAATTGTGGCTGTTTCAGAACGAGAATTACCTATTTTAGAAGATATTTTCAACAGAGGAATTCAAAATGAAACACCTGGAATTTGTTATTTAAATTCAGAAGAAATAAAAGAAAAAGAACCTTTTATTGAAGGAATAAAAGGAATTTTTGTACCCACTGCAGGAATCATCGATTATGTGGCGGTATGTAGAGCATTTGTTCAGCAAATTACAGCGATGAATGCCGAAAGCAAATTAATAAAATCCTGCGAAGTTGTCGAAGTTATTGCTGAAACAGAAACCACAACTTTGAAAACAACAAAAGGTGATTTTATTTCTGATAAAGTGATATTTTGTACTGGATTGCAATCGGACAGGATAGCGACAAAAGACCATTTAAAACTCGATTTGCATATTGTGGGTTTTAGGGGTGATTATTTCGAGTTAAAACCTGAAGCAGCGCATAAAATCAACAATTTGGTGTATCCTGTTCCCGATCCGAAATTTCCGTTTTTGGGCGTGCATTTTACACGAATGATTCAAGGTGGCATTGAATGCGGCCCAAACGCCGTTTTTACGTTTAAAAGAGAAGGCTATAAACGAACAAGTTTTGATTTAAAAGATACTTTTGAAGCTTTAACTTATAAAGGAACCTGGAAATTGTTCGGAAAACATTGGCGCAAAGGAATAGGCGAATACAAACGCGCTTTTTCAAAACGCTTGTTTGTAAAGGAGTTGCGAAAAATGATGCCAACGATTACTGAAAATGACGTGCAACCTGCAAGAGCGGGCGTAAGGGCGCAGGCGATTGATTTTGACGGAAATATGATTGACGATTTTAAAATCATGAAACACAACGGCAATATTCATGTGTTAAATGCGCCTTCGCCGGCTGCAACTTCTTGTTTGGCCATTGCCGATGAAATTGTGGGTGTGGTTTTGAGTTAACATTTTAAATTGTTTATCTGTTTATTTGTTGTCAATATTTACTGCTCACTCCACTTTTCAACCTACCCATTAGTTAAGCTTTGCGACTTTTTTATTTTTAACCGAACTTCGTTCTTCTGACTATATTTTAATTTTTAACTGCCTATTTCCTAGTCTAATTTATAATTAATATAAATAGTTAATTACCTGTTAATAATTGAATTTTTTCAACTTCTATAGCGTTAAGATTTATGGTATTTTTAAACCTAATTTTAGAATTTTTAAAACCATGAAAAAAATCATCATCATTATCATCTTTTTTATTGCTGTTACTTCAAGTGCGCAAAACTTTCAGTTGCACAGAGATTTTGAAAGAGGCCATTTTACCACAACTTTTGAGCTTTTTAAGCCTGATAAATATGGCAATACTTTTACCTTTGTCGATTTCGATTACAATGCGAGCTCGGGCATAAGTGGCGGCTACTATGAAATTGCCCGTGTTTTAAAAACTGAAAAAATGCCGGTCGGATTGCATGTGGAATACAATGGAGGATTGGGAACTTTTGAAACTTCTGACGGTATGGTCGGATATACCATTAATGATGCTTGGATTTTTGGTGTCAACTACTCAAAAGGAAATGCAAAAATGGGATTTTCAACCTATGCGGGTTACAAAGCAATTAAAGATGCGGGCGAAGCGAACTACCAAATTACAGGTACTTGGTATGTAAACCTTATTGAAAATAGACTTACTTTTTCTGGTTTTGCCGATTTATGGTCGGAAAACGGACTTACTGATAAAACGGTATTTTTAGCTGAACCGCAATTGTGGTTTCATCTAAATAAAAGTTTTTCAGTAGGAGGAGAAGTAGAATTGTCAAATAACTTCGCTTTTGTATATGAATTTAAAGTAAGGCCAACTTTAGGAATAAAGTGGAATATTTAAAAATTGGAAAGAGTCAGTATTTAAGTAAAATGTTAAATGATTTAGGTTCAGTATCAAAATTGAGGAAATCAAATTTTAGGAACTTATTAATTACACAAAAAATAAAAAATCATGTTAGACAAGTTTTTTAAAATAACAGAAAATAAATCGACATTAAGAACGGAGATTATTGCGGGAATCACCACTTTTATGACGATGGTTTATATTTTAGCCGTAAATCCTAGCATATTAAGTGCCGCAGGAATGGATAAAGATGCTGTGTTTACTGCAACGGCTCTGTCGGCCATCATTGCAACTTTGGTCATGGCTTTGGTTGCCAAATTGCCTTTTGCTTTGGCGCCGGGAATGGGTTTAAATGCCTTTTTTGCTTTTACGGTGGTTTTGGGAATGGGTTATTCTTGGGAATTCGCGTTAACTGCAGTTTTTTTGGAAGGGATTATTTTTATCATTTTAACGGCATTTAATATCAGGGAACTCATTGTAAACTCCATTCCGTTAAACCTTAAACACGCTGTTTCTGTTGGGATTGGATTGTTCATCGCTTTTATCGGATTAAAAGGAACAGGATTAATTGTTGACAATCCGGCAACATTGGTTGGTTTGGGAGATATGAAAAATCCAGCAGTTTTGGTTGGTTTGGCAGGAGTTATCATTATTGGAGTTTTATTCGCTAAAAAAGTAAAAGGTGCCATTTTAATCGGAATTTTAACTTCCACAATTATAGGAATTTTTGTAGGGATCACTGTAATTCCGGAAAACTTCAGCTTGGTTAGTTTACCGCCATCCATTGAACCCATTTTTTTTAAGTTCGATTTTTCTCAAGTGTTTACTTTAGATATGTTAATTGTTTTATTCACCTTTTTATTTGTGGATATGTTTGATACCGTGGGAACACTGGTTGGTGTATCTTCAAAAGCGGATATGTTGGATAAAGACGGAAACGTTCCAAGGGTAAAACAAGCGTTGTTTGCTGATGCCATTGGAACTACCGTTGGGGCAATTTTAGGAACTTCAACCGTAACCACTTATGTGGAAAGTGCGGCGGGTGTTGCTGAAGGCGGAAAAACTGGAATGACAGCGCTTACAGTTGCAGGAATGTTTGTTTTGGCTTTGTTTTTTGCGCCAATTTTTATGATCATTCCGGCGGCAGCAACCGCTCCGGCATTGATTATAGTCGGTTTGTTTATGATATCACCAATAATGAAAATTGATTTGGATGATTTTACGGAAGCCATCCCGGCTTTTTTTACCATTATTATGATGCCTTTAACCTACAGTATCGCTGAAGGAATTGTGTTTGGAATGCTTTCTTTTGTGATTTTAAAACTGCTTACCGGCAGGTATAAAGAAATAAAACCAATTATGTACATCATCGCAATTCTGTTTCTGATTAAATTTTACGTTGGATAAAATAGCATGTTGACAATAAAAAAGCCTTTCTGAATTTTCGGAAAGGCTTTTTTAATTTATGCAGATGAATCATTCCAATTCATTTGGAATTTCTTTAGATTTAATAAAAGTTTTTGGTAAAATTAAGTTTAAAATAACGCCAATAACCGAAGCCAATCCTATACCTGCCAAATAGAAATTACCATAACTCATTTGTGCACCACCAATGCCAATGGTTAAAATTACGGAAACAATAACCTGATTTCGTGTTACGGAAAAATCGGTTTTTGCATCAATTAGCGTTTTTATTCCAATACTTGCAATCATTCCAAAAAGCAGCAACATAATGCCGCCCAATACTGCGGGCGGAATGGTTTTTAAAATAGCACTTATTTTACCTATCAATGAAAATACGATGGCGGTAACGGCAGCAATTCTTAAAACTCGGGGGTCGGTAATTTTGGTTAAAGCAACGGCGCCGGTAACTTCAGAATACGTGGTGTTTGGCGGTCCGCCTAAAAATCCGGCAAAAGCAGTGGCAATACCATCTCCCAACAATGTTCTGTGCAATCCGGGATCTTTTACAAATTCTTTATCGGCTACGCCTCCAATCGCATAAATATCGCCAATATGTTCAATAATGGGAGCAACGGCAACCGGAATCATATATAAAATTGCTGCCCAGTTAAATACGGGCGTCGTAAATTTTGGAAGCGCAAACCAGGCAGCTTCCCCAACAGATGAAAAATCAACCAATCCGGCAATTATTGAAATGATATAACCAACAACAATTGCAATAAAAATAGGAATCAATTTTATCATTCCTTTGGTATAAATCACAATAAATATTGCGGTAATTAAAACGGCAAATGCAATAGGCCAGTTTGATTTTGCCATACCTACACCAACAGATGCCAATGACAATCCGATCACCATAATAACAGGTCCAACCACCACCGAAGGAAATATTTTTTCAATCACTTTTAAACCCCATAATTTAACAACAAAAGAGACAACGCCATACACCAAGCCAACGGCAATAAGACCTCCCAATGTTCCGGGATACCCATACAATTCAGTGGCGGCCACAATTGGCGCAATAAAAGCAAAACTGCTCCCCAAAAAAATCGGAACTTTTCCTTTGGTAATTACATGAAAAATAAGCGTTCCAACGCCTGCCGTAAATAACGCCACCGAAGGGTCAATGCCTATTAACAAAGGGACCAGCACCGTTGCGCCAAAAGCGACAAATAAAAATTGGATACCAACAATAATGCGCTTTGGGGTATTTGAAATGATAGCTAAGTTCGGACTTTTGGAAGATTTTATGGACATATTGTAAAATTTTGGTCGCGCTAATTTAAGTATAAAAATAAAACAACCTGAAATTAAAACTTTAGAATCATTTTAAATTAATGGTTTTTTCAAAACAAGATTTCCGACAATATTTTGGGCGTTCCCCTGCGGGTCGGGCATTCACTACTCGCTTTTTTTAGTTGCGAAAGGCACCTAAAAAAGAGCTCAAACATACCGTTCACTCCCTAACGCAGGTTGAATTAAGAATTAATAATGGATGTAGTTTGTTAATAATCAACATAATAATATATTTTAAGAGTCGGCTAATTTCAAAAAAAGCGACTTTTTTGAAGTCGCTTTTTTTATAAATTATCAATTATATTAGACTGGAACAGTTTCTTTGTATTCATCTAATATTTCTTGAACATTGTCTAAAGTTACTCGTCCGTACACTTTTTCACCTACCAAAACTACTGGCGCTAAACCGCAAGCTCCCACACAGCGCAAACTGCTTAAAGAAAATTTATCGTCTTTAGTGGTTTCACCAACTTTAATTTTAAGCAGGCCTTTAAATTCATTCAAAACTCTTTCTGCTCCTCTAACATAACAAGCCGTTCCCATACAAATATTAATAGGGTATCTTCCTTTTGGAACCATGGTAAAAAAGGAATAGAAAGATACTACACCATAAACTTGTGCTAAAGATGTATTCAAATTTTGAGCTACAACTTTCTGCACTTCTTCGGGCAAATACCCAAAAGCATTTTGGGCTTTGTGCAATACGTTTATTAATTCACCTTTATCATTGTCAAATTCTCTGCAAATTTCTTCTATTTTTGCGACACTCGTTTCGCTAATTTTCATCGGAATCATTGCTTAATATTTTATAAATTATTAATACCTAATCTTTAGTAATTTCAACCTGATTGCTCTTATCGAAATATTGTGTATGAAGCAATTCATGAGCTTTTTTGCTCATCGGACTTCCTAAAAATTCTCTGTACAACTTTTGAATAGCTGGATTTTCATGAGATTTTCTAATCACTTTAGCTTTATCGGCAGCGTACAATGCTTTCTGGCGTGCCAATAAAATATTAGTGTCACCATGATGAAATGGCTGACCGCCACCACCTATGCAACCACCAGGACAAGCCATAATCTCAATAGCATGATAGTGTGATTTACCATCTCTAATTTCTTCCAATAACTTTCTGGCATTTCCTAAACCATGCGCAATTCCAATTCTGATTGGCGTACCATTAAAATCTATCGTAGTTTCTCTAATCCAATCCATTCCTCTTAATTGCTGGAATTCTACTTTATGCAGTTTTTCTTTAGTAAAAACTTCATAAGCAGTTCTAACGGCAGCTTCAATAACACCACCAGTGGTTCCAAAAATAACACCTGCTCCAGATGATTCGCCCATTGGGTGATCAAAATCTTGAGGTTCTATGCTGTCAAAATCAATATTGGCTTGTTTAATTAAACGCGCTAATTCTCTTGTAGTTAAAGAATAATCTACATCTGGATTACCGTTTGTAGCAAATTCTTCACGTTGACTTTCGTACTTTTTAGCTAAGCATGGCATGATTGAAACTACCACCATATCTTCTCTTTTAATCCCTAATTTATCTGCAAAATAAGTTTTCGCAATAGAGCCAAACATTTGCTGAGGAGAACGCGCCGTTGAAGGTATATCTTTCATTTCTGGGAAATGTTGTTCAAAGAAATTAACCCAACCCGGACAACAAGAAGTTAACATTGGTAATTTTACTGTTTCATCTCCATTTAAATGTCTGGTAATTCTATCTAACAACTCTGCACTTTCTTCCATAATGGTTAAATCCGCTGCAAAATCAGTATCAAAAACATAATCAAATCCCAAATCTCGTAAGGCGGCAGCCATTTTTCCAGTAACCAAAGTTCCTGGTTCATAACCAAATTCTTCACCTAATGCAGCTCTAACTGCGGGTGCAGTTTGTACTACTACTGTTTTCTTTGGATTGGCCAATTCTCTAATCACTTTATTGGTATGGTCAACTTCTGTTAAAGCAGCTGTTGGACAAACTGCCACGCATTGACCGCAATAAGTACAAGGGCTATCTTCTAAATTCATTTCAAAAGCTGGCGCTACCACAGACATAAAACCGCGATTAATGGCCGATAAAGCGCCTACAGTTTGCACATCATTACACATTGTAACACATCTTCTGCAAACAATACACTTATCCATATCTCTAATTATAGCTGGAGAAGTATCTTTAATATAGTGAGATTGTTCTCCTTTATAGTGAATTTCCCGAATTCCTAAATTCATCGCCATACTTTGTAAATCGCAATGTCCATTTTTAGTGCAAATCAAACAATCTGTTGGGTGATCGCTTAAAATAAGTTCTAAAACTGTTTTTCTACTGTTTAAAACCCTCACCGTTTGATTCAAAATTTCCATACCAGCTACACATTCTGTAGCACAAGCTGGTACTAAATTTTTTCGCCCTTTAACTTCTACCACACAAATACGGCATCCTGCTGGCTTATTGATCGTATTTAGGTCGTGTAAATTTAAGTAACACAAAGTTGGAATATTAATTCCCACACTTTTGGCAGCGTCTAAAATAGTAGCGCCTTTTGGAACCTGAAAATTTTTATTATCGATTTTTATATTGATGGTATCCATAATACTGTTCTATTATTAATTTAAATAAATTGAATCAAACTTACATTTCTCCATACAAACTCCACATTTAATGCAAATTAACTGGTTTATAATATGCACTTGTTTTTTAACACCTGTAATAGCATTAGTTGGACAATTTCTGGCACAAACCATGCATCCAATACAATGTTCCGCATCTATATAATAACGCCTAAATGATTGACATTGACCGCTTGGGCATTTATGATCAAACACATGTGCATGATATTCTTCATAAAAATTTTCCATAGTAGAAAGAATTGGATTGGGAGAAGTTTGTCCTAATCCACATAGTGAAGTGTCCTTAACTACCACACTTAAATTGCGCAATAAATCTAAATCTTCTTCTACGCCATTCGCTTCACATAATTTAGTTAACATTTCATGAAGGCGTTTGTTACCAATTCTACAAGGAGCGCATTTTCCACAGGATTCTTCTACAGTAAATTCGAGGTAGAATTTAGCCATAGCCACCATACAATCGTCTTCATCCATTACAATCATTCCTCCAGAACCCATCATAGAGCCAGCTGCTGTAAGTGAATCAAAATCAATAGGTAAATCAAGATGTTTCTCGGTTAAACATCCACCTGAAGGACCTCCTGTTTGTACAGCTTTAAACTTTTTACCATCTTTAATTCCGCCTCCAATCTCAAAAATAACTTCTCTTAAGGTAGTTCCCATCGGAACTTCTATGAGTCCAACATTGTTAATTTTACCGGCCAGGGCAAATACTTTGGTTCCTTTAGAATATTCTGTACCAATACTCGCAAACCACTCAGATCCTTTAAGGATAATTACAGGAATACTAGCAAAAGTTTCAACATTATTAACATTGGTTGGTTGTGTTAAATAACCGGAAACGCTTGGGAATGGTGGTTTAATTGTAGGCTCGCCTCGCAATCCTTCCATAGAGTGGATTAAGGCAGTTTCTTCACCACAAACAAAGGCACCTGCTCCGTACTTGATATCTATGGTAAACTCGAAATCGGTTCCAAAAATATTTTCTCCTAATAATCCATATTCCTTTGCTTGTTGTAAAGCAATTTTTAAGCGTTTTATCGCCAATGGATATTCTGCTCTAATATACACAATACCTTTATTGGCTCCTATGCAATAACCACAAATTGCCATCGCTTCAATAACTGAATGAGGATCGCCCTCTAGGACCGATCTATCCATAAACGCACCCGGATCTCCTTCATCGGCATTGCACACTACATATTTTTGGTCTGAAATACTTTTACTGGTAATTTCCCATTTTAAACCTGTAGGAAAACCTCCACCGCCACGGCCACGCATACCACTTTTTTTAACTTCATCAATAACCTCAGAAGGCGTCATTTCTGTGAGACATTTTGCAATGGCAGAATAGCCGTTTCTTGCAATATATTCATCGATATTTTCGGGATTGATAAAACCACAATTACGCAATGCAATACGCATTTGTTTGCGATAAAACCCCATATTTTTAGCATCTCTGATAATTTCCTGAGTTTCTGGATTTACATATAATAATCGCTCAATATAACGTCCTTTTATCACATGTTCAGCAACAATTTCTTTTGCATCTTCAGGTTTTAATTGGGTATAAAAAGTATTGTCTGGTAAAACTTTAACAATAGGCCCTTTTTCGCAAAATCCGAAGCATCCTGTTGAAATTACCTGAACTTCTTTTTCTAGTCCATTTGCTTCCAACTCCTCTTTTAAGAGCTGTATTAATTGACTACTTTTAGAAGCGATGCAACCTGTACCTCCACATACTAATAAGTGCATTCTATATTTTGTATCCATACTTATGAGATTAATTCATTAAATACTTTCATAATTTTTAGGAATAATTCCATCCACCAATTCGCCTCTTTTGATGTATTTTTCGATAATTTGATCGGCCTTAGAGGTATCAACATATCCGAAAACAATGGGGTCTTTACCTGGCATTGTAACTTCTATAGTAGGTTCTGCAAAACAATAGCCCATACAACCTGTTTGGATTACTAAGGCTGTTATGTTACGTTTTTCTAATTCTTCTATCATAAATTCCATGACAGTTTTAGCTCCTGATGCGATTCCACAAGTAGCCATAGCAACTTTCACTTGAACATGAATTTCGCTATTTGCACTATTTTCTCGCAACTTCATTTTTTCTTCGACGATGGCTTTGATTTTTCTTAAATCGTCTAATGATTTTATTTTAGACATCTTATTAGGTTTTTAATGTTTTTTACTTGATTTATATTGCATTTATTTCTTGAAGATTTTCTTCAATCATTTGTTTCATAAATTTTATTACTTGTGGATTGTTAATTGGTATATTTTCTAATGTTTCTTTAATCTCTTTGGTGTTTAACACATAATTCCCGAAATCTGTTTTATGAGAATATTCAAAATCAATATCCGACCATGAAGAAAACGTAAGCGATATTACCCCAGAAATATCGCCTAATGGCAACATGTCAAAATGATTTTTATAGAATAAAGCCTCTATGGATGTTCCTTTATTGATAGTAGAATAGATACTTAAACTACCTCCTGTTTGCTCACAATTTTGCTTTAATAATGGTATTCCTAAACCCACTTTTCTGGTGGTTCTGGTTGTATAGAACGGATCAGTAATTTTATTTAAGATTTCGTCATCCATTCCTTTTCCATCATCAGAAATGGTAAATTTTAAAGTGCCTGATAAGTTACTGTCATAAATATCAACTTTAATCAACTTTGCCTCTGCAAAAATGGAGTTTTGTAAAATATCTAATATGTGTAACGATAAATCTTTCATAGGTTGATGATTGAACGTCCATCTATATTTTTAAAAGCTTTTCTAATTTCCGGGAAACTCTTTTCTTTCATTTTAAAAATGCTAAATACACTTCCAATTTGGTCAATATAATGAGCATCAGAACTGGTAATTATTGGTTTAGATATATTGTTTAACAAGTTTTCTATACTTGGATTTTTTTGATGATTTTGAGAAATTTCTATAGCGTCTATTTCTAAATCTTGAGGAATAAATCCTAACTGGCTAATAATGCTATTTCTATATTTATCTATATGTGCCGGTATAAATATGCCATTTAACTGATTAACTTTTTGAGATACCTCATTGATGTTTTGATATAAAGCTGAAATTAGTAAAGGTTCAATTTCTTCAAGTACTTCTTCTTTTTCATTGACAACCAATTGATAACCGAATTTTTGAACATCATTTGGGATATTTGCTAAATGAACATTTAAATACTGTTGAAACTCAGATAACGCTTCATTATTTTCAAAAAATGCCAGACAATGAATTTCTTCCTTGGTGTTTATTTCAACACCCATCAGTACAAATAAGTCGTTTTTCAAACCTACTTCTTGAACTACTTTACAGTTAAGTGTACTGTTATGGTCTGTTATACCGATGATGTCTAAACCCATTTCACAAGCTTTTTTTACAATATTTACAGGACTCATCTCTACGTCTCCGCAGGGCGATAAAACTGTATGAATATGTAAGTCAGCTTTGAAAGTTTTCATATCAAGAATTCATCAAATTGTATAATTTAGCCGATACTTCAAATGATTTCATAGCGGTTCCAAGCACAGGAATTCCTTCTTCATCAGCTTGCTTTAGCATATCTAATTCTGGCTTGTTGTTGTTGATTAATAAAACCGCCGCTAAATCTTTTAAAGACGCAATTGCAATTACATTTTTATGTGTTTGTAGGGTTATCCACAAATCTCCTGAATTTGCATTTCCCATAACATCACTTAACAAATCGGAAGTATAACCGCCATTAATCTCATTTTCAAGACCAGCTTTACCTCCATAAACTTCTAAATTCAATAATGTTACTAAATCTAATATTTTCATCACTTAAATTATTTTCGTTTGTTAATAAATTTTCTTGTACCCCAAATTTTCTTGAGTTCATTCACTGATTCTTCAACCGTAATTTCTCCTGAAATTTCTTTATTGCGCTGGATAAAAAAACACTGATTAATTTCTGCATTTCCTTGAGCAATATCATTGGCAAAAGCCTGACAATTTGGGGCACCACAAGCGGTACAATCTGTTAAAGAAAGACTTTGAAGAATTTTAGATGCTTTTTTAAGTTTCATCATGGCTATTTCCATGTTTTCATCTAACTTCATCATACTTCTCGGTTTCACTTTCTGAATGGTCATTCTCTCAGTGATATAATCTTTATAATGATTAATATCTAAAGTTTGATATTCCTGAAGACTTACTTTAGAATTATTTATAGTTTCTGCCACCAAAAATCTATTGGCAGTGAGTAAAACACCTCCCGCACAACTTTCGTCACAAGCTCTAAGTTCTAGAAAATCAATATTTTTTATTTCTTCATTTTCTACTTTTTCGAGAATTTCTATGGTGTTGTGAATACCATCTATCGCTAAACTTCTTCCTTTAATATGAGAAGATTCACCGGAAGTAAGTGACCAACCAGAGAATGTATCATTTATAGATTTATATACTTCCTCAGGTTCTTGGCTCTTTTCATTTTTTAAATATTTAAAAACTTTGTTGAATAAAGTATCCATATTGATGATTCCGTTTATTAGACTTATGTCTTCTCCAACAGGACTTTTAATAGCTGCAATTTTCGCTGCACAGGTAGAAATGTAAAAAACACCAATATCTTCTGGTTGCACTCCTTCTTCACTCATTTTCTTTCTTACATATAATGAAGTAATGTCTATTGGTGGTTTTAACAACATAATATTCTGAGTAAGTGCAGGGAATTTTACCTGAATTAATCTTACAATTGCTGGACAAAAAGAAGAAATCAAAGGTTTTACATCTGGATTTGCAGCAGCGTAATTATTAATTTGCGCTGCTAAAATTGGGGCACTTATTTCTACCTCAACAACTTCTGTAAAACCAAATGCGAGAATAGCATCTGAAATTTGTTTCTTTGACATTTCTGCAGGAAACTGTCCAAAAAACACTTCAGGCACTAAGGCTATTCTGTGCTTATAATTGTTTATTTTGTTGAAATCATCTTCTTCAATATAAATAGCATAAACAGGACAAACCTTAAGACATTCGCCACAATCAACACATTTGTTTTCATAAATAATTGCTTTACCTTCACGAATACGGATTGCTTCTGTTGGGCAAGAAATCATACAATGAGAACATCCAATACAAGAATCGTATGACACTTTTAAAGCATGGTAAAATTGTTTATTGTCTTTAGCCATTTTATTAAAGATTTACCGTTAATTCTACTTTGGTTCCTTTACCCATCTCACTTTCAATTTTTAAGAAATCAACATTATTTTTCATATTAACCAAGCCCATTCCGGCACCAAATCCCATTTCTCTTACTTTGGCAGATGCAGTTGAAAATCCGACTTGCATTGCTTTATTGATATCCGGTATACCAGGCCCGTCATCTTTTAGTATCAGATTAACAGATTTAGGGTCGATATTGCAAAAAATATTGCCTCCTACAGAATGTGCTACGATATTCACTTCACCTTCGTACAAAGCCACCACAATTCTTTTAATTACTTGTGGATCAACATTTAATTGTTTTAATACCTTTTTAAAATTACTAGAAGCATCACCTGCTTTAGTAAAATTACCTGCCTCTACACTATATTCAAAAAACAACTTCTTCATTTTAATAAATGGATTTTAATCCTTCTTGAAATAGCAAGCCGCAAGATTTGTATGTAGAATGTTCACATTCTATCAAAACAATTCCATTTTCTTCTGCTAAATCAATAATTTCAGGACTTGCTTTTTTATTTCTAACTAAAACAACACATTGAATATCAGACATTTCTGCTGTTCTAATAGTTTGAATATTAGACAATCCGGTAAGTAATAATAATTGATCGCTGTTGATAGTTAATACATCGCTCATTAAATCTGATGCTACCACATTTTTTACTTCCCTGTTTAAGTATTCATGTCCGCAGATTACATCTGCTTTTAAAATTTCTACGATATCACTTATAATCATTTCTACAGTTTATTAATTCAATATTTTTGAAGTGTTTTTTAAAAAGTATTTAGAATCTCCCCATTCATTATATCCCACGGTACTTCCAATCATACCCATTCTAACATCTATGCAAGTATTACAATCAACCGGGTTTTCATCTGTACACGGTTTGTCTTCATAAAGTTTGTAACTATTTCTATACAAACCAGGTGTTACATTGGGCATTAAAATATTGGCTCCGTACTTAATGGCTTTCTCGCGCCCCATAGTATCAATTGCTTGTAATGCCGTTGTGGCAGCAATATTGATATCTTTCATCATAATTCTTAAAATGGAAATCATTTTAAAAGTTAAACCGAGTCGTTCTTGTCTCGTATTTAAGAGATGATTCATTTCAAATAAAGGAGTGTCTTTATGCTCTATAAAAGGACCCATACCCACCATATCTATTTTTATTTCTCGTAAGAAAAGTAAATCATCTGCCAAATTTTCTATGGTTTGCATTGGCAATCCAATCATAACACCAGTTCCTAATTGAAATCCTGCTTTTCTAATGTTGAGCAATGATGTTATCCGATTTTCAAAATTGTGTAAATCATCATTAGGATGGATTTTTTGGTAAAGCTCTTTATTTGAAGTTTCTATACGCAATAAATAACGATGTGCGCCAGCATTAAACCACTCTTTATAGGTTTCAAGTGTTTGCTCTCCAAGTGATAATGTAATGCCTAATTTACCATCGCTCAGTTTTTTTATTTCTTTAATTAGATGGGTTATTTTTGAGATAAAAACTTGATCTGTACGTTCGCCTGCTTGGATTACAATACTTCCATATTTATTTTCAAAAGCGTATTTGGCTGCTTGTAAAACCTGATCATCTGCAATGGTATATCTGTCTTGTTTTCTGTTAGATTTTCTGATTCCGCAGTAAAAACAATCTTTAATACAAACATTAGAATATTCTATCAAACCTCTTAAATATACTTTATTACCGATGTGTTGATCAGTAATTTCTCTTGATTTTTTGAATAATAAAGTTTTATCCTCTCCTTCTACTTGAAGTAAAGTAATGATATCTTGCTTAGTGAGATACGATTTATTTAATATGTCTGTTATTGGTAACAAGTTATATTTTAATTGATGTTAACTATTTCTTCTTTAATAAATGGTTGAATTGCTCTATCTAAAATTCCGTTCATATAAGCTATGGATAATCCATAATTTGTAACAGGAATTTTTGCATCTAAAGCTGGTTTTAATCTACTGAGCAATTGTTTTTTGGTAATCATACAACCACCGCATTGAATTACCAAACTATAGTCTGTTATAGGTTTTTGAATTTCTGATAAACCAGCAGCAACATCAAACTCAATATTTTTTTGACTAAATTTCTTAATCCAGTTGGGTAATTTATGCCTACCAATATCTTCACAACTTACTTGATGTACACATGATTCTAATATTAGAATTCGATCGCCATCTTCAAGGTTTGAAAGTTTCTTTACTCCGTCAACATAATCTTCAAAAGGGCCACGCATTCTTGCAAACAATACACTAAAACCGGTAAGCGGAATGTCTTTTGGAATGATTTTATTGACCAACTCAAAAGCCTGACTATCTGTTACCACTAATTTTGGTTTGATTTTGGTATTTTTAAAAAAGTTTTCTACTTCAGTTTCTTTTAATACAATGTTTACAGCATTATTATCTAACACATCGCGAATGGCCATAGCTTGTGGTAAAATCATTCTTCCGTCTGGCGCTTCAGAATCTATAGGTGTAATAAGCATAACGATATCATCTTTTTTTATGATATCTCCTAATAATGTTGTTTTTTGATAAGAAGTAGGAGGTATAGTAACCTTGATTAATTCTATAACCTCAGCAATATTTTTGGATGTTTTAATACTGCAAATTTCTACAGAAGCTGGTGAAACTAATCTGATTTGATCTTTTGTTAAATAGGTTAAAGTTTCTTCATCTTCTTTGTTGTGAATTATGGCATATTTTACATCATAATGATCAAATTGTTTGATAAGCTCTTGTTCAAATAATCCAAAGTTGTTGTTAGAAATTAATAAAAAGGCTGCATCAATTTGAGCAATTGTTTGGACGGTTTTTTCAATTCTTTTTTCACCTAAAACACCACTATCATCTATTCCGGCAGTATCTATTAAAATAGCAGGTCCGATACCAAATATTTCCATCGATTTTTTAACAGGATCTGTAGTAGTACCGGCAACATCAGAAACAATAGCAACATCTAAACCTGTTAAAGCATTGATAAACGAACTTTTTCCAACGTTTCGTCTTCCGTAGATACCAATATGCGGTTTATGATCTTTGCCTTTAGTCATCTTCTAATAAATTAAATCTCTTTCACCATTTTTTACACGTTCAATCCTATCTAATAATGAACTTTTTAATTTTTCATTATCCAACTCGTCTAAATTCTTTTGAATCACTTTCCACCCTTTATCAGCCGTTTCATCATCAGCATAATCAATTATATATTCTGCCAAAGTAAGAACAGCATTAGGCGTACAGCATTTTTTTATAAAACCAGGAACAGAAAATTCCATAAAATGTTCACCGGTTCTACCCAATCTATAACAAGCGGTACAAAAGGAAGGAATCATTTCATTTTCAAGTAATTCATCTATAACATCACTTAACGGACGGTCATCACTTATTTTAAACTGACCTCTATTCAGATTTTGAACTTCGTTAAGTGTATCAGAATAACCTCCTATTTCTATTTTTGTTCCTCCATCAATTTGTGAAACACCGTATTGAATTATTTCCTTGCGTATTTCTGCAGGTTCTCTTGCCGTTAAAATCATTCCTGTATAAGGAACTGCCAATCTTAAAATGGCAACCAACTTGGCAAAATCTTCATCCGACACAAAATATTTAGAGCCCATTTTTAAACCAGATGCGTCTTTGATACGTGGAAATGAAATGGTGTGAGGCCCCACATTGTAACAAGCTTCTAGGTGATTGGTATGACGAACTAAAGCCAACACTTCATAACGCCAATCGTATAAACCAAATAAAACGCCTATTCCAACATCATCTAAACCAGCTTCTTGAGCTCTGTCTAAAGCTGTTAATCTATTTTCGAAATTGGCTTTTTTACCACCTAAATGAAATTGCTTATAAGCTTCTGGATGATAGGTTTCTTGAAATATTTGATAGGTTCCAATTCCTGCTTCTTTTACAATTTTAAATCCATCTATATCAAGTGGTGCTGCATTGATATTTACTCTTCGTATTTCTCCATTTCCAGATTTAACAGAGTAGGCTACTCTTACAGTATGGGCTATATATTCTGGACTGTAATCTTTATGTTCACCATAAACCAGCACCAAGCGTTTTTGACCATTGTCTTCTAGCGCTTTAATTTCATTAATAATTTCCTGATCATCTAATGTTTTTCGTTCAGCTTCTTTATTGGTTACTCTAAATCCGCAGTAAGTACAGTTGTTATGAC
This sequence comes from Gelidibacter sp., assembly GCA_010906935.1. GTDB lineage: Bacteria > Bacteroidota > Bacteroidia > Flavobacteriales > Flavobacteriaceae > Lutibacter. The sequence continues at coordinate 1,018 of JAAFHC010000020.1, read as the reverse complement.
ATTTATTGCCGATGTACAAAGGGGCAAAAAGAACAATTCTATTACCATAAACTTGTTTTTTTAAGGTTTTTGCGCCTTCTTTGATGAGTTGTATAAGTTCTGGGTTTTGAGTATTGACCAAAACTGCCACATCTTGCATGCTTAATCTTTGTTTTGATAACGATTTTGCAATGACTTTTTCAACTTCATCTTTGGTTGATGTTGCGTTGTTAATAATATCCCAAATCTCATTGGCATCTATAAAAGGTTGCATTGCAACATCTGGTTCCTTATATTTTTCAGGATAAAATTTCATTAATTTTTGTTTATATATGTTTGCAAAAATTATTAATTTGATTTATTTATGGTTATTTTTAAATCGTTTTTTACATTTTTAATAATTTATTGAACTTTTAAACTATAAATTTACAAATAGTAATTGTTATACAATATGATAAAAATCATGTTTCAATTTGATGAGGACGCGCTTTTTAATGGCTATAAAAGAAAAATTATTTAAAATGTAAAAAGAAAACGATATAGTTAAATTTCTTTTAAATGAATGATTCAAAAAATTAGGATTTAATACTTTTTTTTGCAGAAAATAAATCCGTCTCTTTTTAAAATAAATATGAAGTTAATTTATTAAAAATAAATATATTAAAATATTTTTAAGGGTCGGCTAATTAAATAGGAGAAAGCAGCAACTAAATTTTTTTTGGCTAGTGGAGACAATCCTATTTCAATATCCCAATTATAACCTTGAATTTTAACAAGATAAGCATTTGGTTTTTTGGCGTAAATAGTTTCGCAAAGATTTAAAATCTGGTTTGGAGGAACGGAATGGGTGGAAAAAGAAACTTCTTCTGCAGGATAAATACGTTCAAAGGAAAATCCGCTTTTTAATTCCGATTTACAGGCATCAATAAAAATTACTGTTTTAAAAGTTGAAATTATTTCAGAATCTTCAACCATCAACTGATATTTATACAGCAAATTATCGGTATTAAATCCTTCCTTTTCCAAAAGATCTAAAAAA
>JAAFHC010000202.1 GCA_010906935.1 Gelidibacter sp. | reverse complement strand
CAAGTGCGTCCTATACGCAATATTAATTAAATTAAACCTTTAATACCTATGAGAAAAATTATCTATTTAAGCTCTTTGGCGCTATTTTTAAGCGTTACCATGTTTGCCCAAAAAGTAACATTTGAAGAGTATGATTTAAGTAACGGCCTGCACGTTATTTTACACAAAGACAATTCCGCACCTATTATTAGCACCTCTGTGATGTACCACGTTGGCGCCAAAGATGAAGTGGACGGACGTACAGGATTCGCACACTTTTTTGAACATTTACTGTTTGAGGGAACTAAAAATATCCCTAAAGGAGAATTTTTTAAAATTGTGGCTGCCAATGGCGGGGCAAACAATGCAAATACCACACAAGACCGAACTTTTTATTATGAAACTTTTCCTTCCAACAATTTGGAACTTGGTTTGTGGTTAGAGTCGGAACGTATGCTGCACCCTGTGATTAACCAAGTTGGTGTTGACACACAAAACGAGGTAATTAAAGAAGAAAAACGCGCCAGAATTGACAATGCACCTTATGGAAAAATTAGCTATCGCACTGGGATTAATCAGCATGTGTTTAAAAATCATCCTTACAAAAATTCCGTTATCGGAAGCATGGAAGATTTAGATGCTGCCAAATTGCAAGAGTTTTTGGATTTTCATAAAAAATTCTATGCACCCAACAATGCTGTTTTAGTGGTTGCCGGTGATTTTGAAACTGAAGCCACCAAAAAAATGATTGAAAATTATTTTGGCGATATTCCTAAAGGAGAAAAAGTTGAAAGGGTAACTGCTAAAGAATCTCCAATCACTGAAAGCATTAAAGTTACAGAATACGATTCAAACATTCAAATTCCCGTTAAACTGTTTATTTACAGAACACCTTCAAATAAAGATAAAGATTCTTATACTTTAGATATGGTTTCTTCCATTTTAACAAGCGGAAAAAGTGCCAGATTATACAAAAAATTGGTTGAAGAGAAAAAAGCACTTCAGGTTTTGGCATTTAATGATTCACAAGAAGATTATGGCGTTTATATTATGGGCGCACTTCCAATGGGCGCAACTACTTTAGATGATTTAGGGGTTGAAATGGATGCCGAAATTACCAAACTTCAAACTGAATTAATTTCAGAAAAAGAGTTTCAAAAATTACAAAATCAATTTGAAAACAATTTTGTGAATTCAAATTCCGGAGTTCAAAATATTGCCAACACTTTAGCTGCAAATTATACTTTAAAAGGCAATACAAACTTAATTAATGATGAAATTAACATTTACCGTTCCATAACCAGAGAAGACATTAAACGTGTTGCAAATGACTATTTGAACAAAAACAGTCGCGTTGAAATGGATTATCTAAAAAAGGAAATTGAATAATAAAAAGATGAAAAATAATATGAGAACCAAAATAACCACCTTAATTGCCTTATTTCTTATTTCTTTAGGAGTAACCGCGCAAATAGACAGATCACAACAACCAAAAGCGGGCCCTGCACCTGTTATTAATTTAGGCAAACCACAAACTTTTGAACTTAAAAACGGGTTAAAAGTAATGGTTGTTGAAAATCATAAATTACCAAAAGTTTCCGCCACGCTAATTTTAGACAACGGACCTATTTTTGAAGGAGAAAAAGCTGGCTTGACAACGATTGCTGGAGGAATGATGGGAAATGGAACCAAATCAATCTCAAAAGACGCTTTTGTTGAAGAAATTGATTTTTTGGGCGCTAACTTTAATATTGGAAGCCAAAGTGCCAGTTTCAATACCTTATCTAAATTTTTTCCAAGAATTTTGGAATTAACGGCCGATGCTGTTCAAAATCCGCTATTTACCCAAGAAGAATTTGAAAAACAACAAGCGCAATTGCTTGAAGGAATTAAATCGGGAGAAAACAGTGTTGCTGCCATTGCCGCAAAAGCGCAAAATGCTTTGGTATATGGGAAAAATCATCCTTATGGTGAATTTGAAACTGAAACCACTGCCAAAAATGTAACATTGGCCGACGTTCAAAATTTTTATGCTATTTATTTTAAACCAAACAATGCCTATTTGGTGATTGTGGGCGATGTTGCTTTTAAAGATGTGAAAGCCCAGGTAACCAAGCATTTCAACAATTGGAAAAAAGGAACGTTGCCGGCTTATGAAATTCCAAAAGTTGCTGATGTTGCCAAAACTGAAATTAACTTTATTGATATGCCAAATGCGGTACAATCAGATATTTCGGTCATAAATACGGTAGATTTAAAAATGAGCAACCCCGATTATTTTGCCGCTTTATTGGCCAATAAAATTTTTGGCGGCGGCGGTGAAGGTCGTTTATTCTTAAATTTAAGAGAAGATAAAGGATATACTTATGGCGCTTATTCCAGAATTGGAAACGATGAAAGAACTTCGGCAACTTTTAAATCAGCTGCTTCTGTAAGAAATATGGTGACAGACAGTTCTGTAGTTGAATTTCTGAAAGAAATAAAAACTTTTAGAGACACCAAAGTAACGGCCGAAGAATTAAAAAATGCCAAAGCTGCTTATATTGGAAGTTTTGTGATGGCGCTTGAAAACCCTTCAACAGTAGCCAGTTACGCTTTGAATATTGTCACTAAAAAATTGCCTGAAAATTTCTACGAAACCTACCTGCAAAAAATAAATGCAGTTACTGCTGAGGATGTGCAACGCGTTGCCCAGAAATATTTTAGCGAAAATAACGCAAGAATTGTCATTGTAGGAAAAGCTTTAGACGCTTTGCCAAACCTTGAAAAATTGCCTTATGCGATCAATTATTTTGATAAAGAATCAAACGCTGCTTCAAAACCGGAAATGTCAAAACCAATTCCTGCCGGAGTTACCAAGCTAACTGTTTTAGACAATTTCTTTAATGCCATTGGCGGTGTCGCTAAAGTTAAAGCTTTAAAAAGCACTTCGGCTACTTATGAAGCCAATGCAATGGGAAGCGTTATTGTAACCACCGAAAAAAGAACTTCAACAAAATACGCCAATGAAACCAGTATGGGCGGCAATGTGATGATGAAAGTTGTGATGTCGGATGCAGGCGTATTTATGAACAAACAACCTTTGCCAGCACCAATGGCAAGTGAAATGACTTATACTTTAGGTACGTTTTTAGAAATGGGATTGTTAAACAACGAAAATTCTAAACTATCAGGTATTGAAATTATTGACGGCAAAGATGCTTATGTAATTTCAACAAAAGGAGAAATTGTTTCATCATCGGTTTATTTTGATGTTGCTAGCGGATTAAAAGTGAAAGAATTGCAAGTAATCACTATGCAAGGTCAAACTCAAAATCAGGAAGCAACTTTCAGCAACTACCAAGAATTTAACGGAATTAAATTTCCCGGAACAAAAACCGGAAGTTTAGGACCACAAA
>JAAFHC010000019.1 GCA_010906935.1 Gelidibacter sp. | reverse complement strand
GGGGTGGCAGGATTCGAACCTGCGACCTCCTGCTCCCAAAGCAGGCGCGATAACCGGGCTACGCTACACCCCGAGTTTTAAAAGAAGTTTCAATTGTTGTTGATAACTGAAACTACCTTTTACCCTAATTTCCTGAGCGTAGTTTATGCCGTGCTAGGCACGGTACTACACCCCGAGTTTTAAAAGAAGTTTCAATTGTTGTTGATAACTGAAACTACCTTTTACCCTAATTTCCTGAGCGTAGTTTATGCCGTGCCAGGCACGGTACTACACCCCGAAAAATAAAAAAGCGGAGAGACAGGGACTCGAACCCTGGCGACAGTTACCCGTCGACAGATTAGCAATCTGCTCCGTTACCACTCCGGCACCTCTCCTAATATTTGCTTTATGAACTTATTTTTGCGAGTGCAAATGTAGCATTAGAAATGCATTCACACAACATTTATTCGACTTTTTTAATGCAAACAAGCACTTATTTATTCAGGATATTCAATTCTTAAATGATAAATATTCTTTAACTTCTTCTTTAACACCTTTTTAATGGTTTGAAGCTCTTTAAAAGTAATATCGGCATTCATAAATTGGCCATCATCCATTTGTTTATTTACAATTTTTTCAACCAAATCATCAAATGCCTTGGCCGATGGTTCTTTTATGCTTTTAGATGCAGCTTCCACAGAGTCACACATCATTAATATAGCGGTTTCTTTTGAAAATGGAATTGGGCCAGGGTAATGAAAATTACTTTCAGCAAAAACGTTCCCGCTCAGTTCTTCTTTTTTGAAAAAATAATAAACCAACGTAGTTCCGTGATGTGTTCTTATAAAATCAATAATTCTATCTGGAATATGGTTCCTTTTCGCAATTTCTACACCATTAATAATATGATCTATAATAATTTTGGCACTGTCCGTTGGTTCAAGTTCATTATGCGGATTCACGTTGGTCACCTGATTTTCTATGAAGTACATCGGATTTTCAATTTTGCCGATATCGTGATACAATGCGCCAGTGCGCACCAACATGGAATTTGCGTTAATTTCTATGGCGCAGGCTTCGGCCAAATTGGCTACTTGCAATGAATGCTGAAATGTTCCTGGGGCTTTTTCAGCCAATTCACGCAATAATTTGGAATTTGAATTCGATAATTCTTTGAGTGATTCATCAGAAACCAAACCAAAAAGTTTTTCGAAGATATAAATTAAGGGCAAAACAAATAAAGTTGCCGCTCCGTTCATGGCAAAATAAGTCAATTTTTCATAATTTAAATTTTGGGCATTCCCTTCCTGAATCACAGAAAAAGCAAAATAGGCCACAAAATAAACAAAGGTAATTTGCAAAACAGAAAGAAATAAATTGGCTCTTTTATTCAACTCTGAAATAGTTAAAATAGTCACTATACCGGCAATTATTTGCAGAAAAACAAATTCAAAACTGTTAGGCACAATAAAACCAAGCAGCAAAACCGTTAATGTGTGGGCAAACAAACCCAATCTGGAATCGAAAAAAGCTTTTAAAACCAACGGCAATATCACTATTGGCGCCACATAAATAAACTTAGCGTCGTATTTCACAATCAACGTAATCAACAAAATAACCAATATCATGTTAAAAAAAATGAAGGTCACTTTGTTATTGTTATCAAAAATATCAAGCCTGTATTTTCTTAAAAAAAGCATCAGCATTAAAAATGACAACGCCACCAATAATGTATACCCAAGTACAATCCAATTGGAATTAGATTTGCTCCACACCTGCGAGTCAAACTCACTTTTGAGTGAATTTAGCTTCACTAACTTTTCTCCTTCTACAATATCGCCTTTAAAAATGATTCGCTCCTTTTCGGCAACCAGCCCTTTTGTAAAGGAAATCTGGTTTAAATTTTCTTCAAAGGCCTTTTGCGTGAAATTTTCATCAAAGGTTACATTCGGTTTTAATTCGTTCGAAATAATTGTTAAAACACTTTTTTCCTCTTTTGAAAAAGGCTGCCTTCCAAATTTAGTATTTAAAAATGCTGAAATTTGGGTTGCTTTAAAAAGCTTGTTAGGCTGAATAGCCTGTATTGAATTTCCGCGTCTTAAAGTTATTTCTACATTTTCTATTTTTTGCTCACTTAAAGGATCTAAATAGCCATATTCGTAAATTTCATTTAAAATATCTTTGGATTTTTGAAATAATTTATTTTCATTTTGATTGGAAATTTTGGCAGTAGAAAGAAATTCTAAAATCTTTTCAGAGGTGTTTTTCTTAACATTTAAAACAACTTCTTCATTATATTCAAAAAATTGTTTTGAAGTTTCTTTTATTCTTAATTTTTCAGCAGCAATTTCTTCATTGGATTTTTTAATAGAAAAATCGAATGGCGAATAATAATTTTCATATTGCCAAGGTTTCCCTTTTTGAAATTCATACTTAAATTGCCCCCCTTTTGGGAATAAATAAACAACTAAAATTACCGAGATGATGTATAAGAATAGTTTATATATTAAGGAGTGATTTACAAGTAATTTGTTTATTATTTTTTTCACTAAATCTTTGTTTTCCCCCCAAAAATAACAATTATTATGTTACAAGCATTTATAGCCCACAATATTTTTAAAATAATCCGCGTTTTATAAGACAATTATATTCAATTTATGATGTAAAAGAACCTCATAAATTTATATGGAATACAAAAATAAATGGAATAAACCCTTCATTAAATCCTGAAAAATTGTATAAAATTGTTTAATTTCGCAATTGAATTTTTGAATATACACAAAATGAAAGAAGTTGTAATTGTATCTGTTGCCAGAACGCCAATAGGAAGTTTATTAGGTAGTTTAGCTGATATTCCTGCCCCAAAATTAGGGGAAGTTGCCATTAGAGGCGCTTTAAATAAAATAAAATTAGACCCAAAACTTGTTGATGAAGTTTTTATGGGAAATGTGGTTTCAGCCGGTTTGGGCCAAGCACCAGCAAGACAAGCAGCACTTTTCGCCGGAATTCCAAATACGGTCCCTTGCACCACTGTCAATAAAGTTTGTGCTTCAGGAATGAAGGCAATTATGCTTGCCGCTCAAGCAATTAAGACTGGCGATGCTGAAATTATTGTGGCTGGCGGAATGGAAAATATGAGCAAGATTCCACATTATCTTGAAGGAAGAAAATCTACCAAACTTGGCAATATCACTGTTGCTGATGGTTTATTGGTTGATGGTTTGATCAATGTATATGATCAAAAACATATGGGAACCTGCGGTGATTTATGCGCCGATGAATATAAATTCACACGTGAAGACCAAGATAATTTCGCCATAGCATCCTATAAAAAATCTGCCGATGCATGGGCCAAAGGAAAGTTTTCTAATGAAATTGTTCCTGTGGAAATTCCGCAAAGAAAAGGCGATCCTATTATTTTTGCTGAAGATGAGGAATACAAAAATGTAGATTTGGCAAAAATCCCAACTTTACGTCCAGTGTTTAGTAAAGACGGAACCGTAACTGCCGCAAATGCTTCTACAATAAATGATGGTGCAGCAGCATTGGTGATTATGAGTGCTGATAAAGCCAAAGAACTGAATTTAAAACCAATAGCAAAAATAATTGGTTACGCCGATGCCGCTCATGAACCTGAATGGTTTACCACCGCTCCGGCAAAAGCAATTCCAAAAGCTTTGGCAAAAGCCGGATTAAAAATAGATGACATTGATTATTTTGAATTTAATGAGGCTTTTGCAGTAGTTGGATTGGCCAATATTAAACTTTTAGGAATAGATCCTTCAAAAGTGAATGTAAATGGCGGTGCGGTTTCATTAGGACATCCACTTGGCATGTCTGGCGCTAGAATTGTAATTACATTGGCTTCAGTGTTGGAACAAAATATGGCTAAATATGGTGCAGCGGCAATATGTAACGGTGGCGGTGGCGCAAGCGCTATTATCATTGAACGTCTGTAAATTTATTTTATGCCTTACGGAATTTGTAATTTAAGTATTGTTCCTCTCCGAATTGAGCCAAGCGATAAAAGTGAAATGGTTTCGCAAGTGTTGTTTGGCGAGCATTTTATGGTGCTGGAAACTCATCAAAAATGGAGCAAAATTAGACTTGCTTTTGACAATTACGAAGGTTGGATTGACACTAACCAATACTTACTGATTTCCGAAGAAAATTACTTTGAAATAGAAGAGTCCAAAAAAGCTTTGGCAGGTGAGTTAATAGATTTTGTAACCGATGAAAATGATAATTTCTTAACCATAACCATTGGCGCCACACTCCCTTTTTATAAACATAAAAACTTTAAATTAGGAAATATTAATTACCGTTACGAAGGACAAGTCTTTAATGAAAAACAACCCAAAGAATCCCTCATTGAAATGGCGGCCAGTTTTTTAAATGCTCCTTATTTATGGGGCGGAAAAACGCCTTTTGGGATAGACTGTTCCGGTTTTACACAAATGGTCTATAAACTTTGCGGTTATAAATTATTGCGTGATGCTGGCCAGCAAGCGACACAAGGCGAAGCGTTAAGTTTTATTGAAGAAAGTGAACCAGGAGATTTGGCGTTTTTTGACAATGAAGAAGGTGTAATTGTTCACGTTGGCATCATCATGAAAGACAATTATATTATTCATGCCCACGGCAAAATAAGAATTGACAGGATTGACCACAGCGGCATTTTTAATGTAGATACACAAAGGCATACCCACAAATTACGAGTCATTAAAAAGATCATATAAAAGAAAAAGCCCGCAATTTGCGGGCTTTTTCTTTTATATAATTACTTGTGTTATTGTTTTAATGTTTCGTAAACAACTTTAATTTTATCTAATTTATCAGTCATTTCTAAATTTTCATACAATCCCATTAATGTTTGAACGATGTTTATGCTTTTAGGATTAAACCCATATGCTTTTTCATAATAAGGCAATGCTTGTTTGTAAATTTCAAATTGTTGTAATTGTAATTTATCGTATTTTTTGAAATCGGCCAAACTCTTATTCATTTGGTCAATAATTGGGGCAGCTTTTTCAATAATCGCAGCACCAATATTATTGTAAGCATCAGCATAATCAGGTTTCAATTCAATGGCTTTTTCAAAGTTTTTGATGGCTTCATCAATATTTTTTTGATCCATATTCATAACTCCAACATTATAATACAAGGTTGGTTCTGTAGGATTTAATCTGATAGCTTCCTCTAAACGTTCTTTAAATTTGGCATTATCTCCGGCTTTATAATAAAGATTGGCTTCGTCAATTAACAAAGAATAACTGCTTGGAAATTCTGTTCTTCCTTTTGCAATGATTTCCATAGCTTTTTCATTATTTCCTTTGTCAGAATAATTTTGAGCTAAATTTTTGAAGATCATTTCACGTCTTGAATCCTTTTTCTCTTCTCTTGGGTTTTCGGCCAAACCTAATTTTACCTGTAAATCCATACTCTTTTTATCGCCAAAAACAACATCTTCTTTTGTTTCTTTGTTTGTCGCAACAAAAACTGTGGTAATTCCTGTATAGTTTATAGCCAATAATTCTTCATATAATTTAATAGAATTATCATAATCCTTTGCGAAATAGTAAACCAAAGCCGAATTGTCCAAATAAGAAGTATCTCTTGGACTTAAAGCATACACTTGTTGAAATTCTTTAGCGGCTCTAAGATAATCTGCATCTTCTTTTGTTTCTATTGCTTTACTGTAATTTTTTGACGCATTGTCTGCAACTGCAATGATCATTTTATTAAGCAACGCACCAACTTCAGCAGAATACTTAGGCTTATTGGTTTGATTTTCATAGTTAATCAATTCATTAAAAGCATCTCCAACTTTTAGAATATCCGCATTAGGGTTTCCATTTTGATACAATGCCAAACCTTTTAAATAATAAAATTTAGCCTTTGTTTTTTGATCTGCATTGGCAATTAAACCTTCTGCTTGGTTCACTGCTGACATAGCAGTTGCAAAATCATTTGCCTTTAGGGCTTTTTCCGCAGTTTTTAACTCATCGTTTTGCGCGAATACTGTCATACTAATAAAAAAAGCTGACAGGATTATTAATTGTTTTTTCATTTTTTCTGATTTATTGTTACTGATTTATTCTAAATTTAAATTATCTTCTTCGTTGTTTTCAATTTCCGTGCCATTGTCAATTTCGATGTCATTTTCAATACTATTCTCATCGATAAGATCAACAGCATCTTCTTCATGCATCACTTTTGCGACCGCCGCAATGGAATCGTTGTCTTTTATATTGATCAATTTAACGCCTTGCGTTGCTCTTCCCATGACTCTTAAGTCGCCTACGGCCAATCTGATTGCAATTCCGGATTTGTTGATAATCATTAAATCATCATCATCTCTCACGTCTTTTACAGCCACCAAATTACCTGTTTTTTCAGTAATGTTAATTGTTTTCACACCTTTACCACCCCGGTTGGTTATTCTGTAATCTTCTAATTTAGAGCGTTTTCCGTAACCGTTTTCTGAAACTACCAATATATCACTGTTGATATCGTCAACTGCAATCATTCCTATAACTTCATCATTTTTATTGGCTAAGGTAATTCCCCTCACACCAGAAGCATTTCGGCCCATTGGGCGTGTTTTGCTTTCTTCAAAACGAATGGCTTTGCCCGATTTTAAGCCCAACATCACCTGGCTGTCGCCTGTGGTTAATTTGGCTTCCAAAAGTTCATCGCCATCTTTGATGGTGATTGCGTTAATTCCGTTTGCTCTAGGTCGCGAATATTGCTCTAAAGAAGTTTTCTTAACTTGTCCTTTTTTAGTCGCCATAATTACAAAATGACTATTTACATAGGATTCAATTTTTAAATCTTCCGTAACCAAAAATGCTTTAACAGTATCGTCCTGTTCAATATTTATTAAATTCTGAATTGCTCTTCCTTTTGAAGTTTTTCCGCCTTCAGGTATTTCATAAACACGCATCCAAAATACTTTTCCTTTTTGGGTAAAGAATAACATATATTGATGGTTGGTTCCCATAAATAAATGTTCTAAGAAATCTTCAGTTCTTGTGGCAACACCTTTTTGTCCGCGTCCGCCTCTATTTTGAACTTTATATTCATCTAAATTTGTACGCTTCACGTAACCCGCGTGCGAAATTGTCACTACTACGTTTGAATTTGGAATCATATCTTCAATAGACAAATCTCCTCCAGCATATTCAATCACTGATCTTCTCGCGTCACCATATTTATCTCTTATGGCAATAAGCTCATTTTTAATAATTTCAAAACGTCTTTCTTCATTTGCCAAAATATCTTTTAAATCGATAATTAATTTAATAATTTCATCATACTCTGTTCTCAACTTATCTTGCTCAAGACCTGTTAATTGACGTAAACGCATTTCAACAATAGCTCTTGCCTGTATTTCAGACAATTCAAAACGCATCATTAAACTTTCTCTTGCGATGTCAGCATTTGAGGAAGCCCTAATTATTTTGATAACTTCATCAATATTATCGCTCGCAATAATTAAACCTTCTAAAATATGGGCTCTGGCTTCAGCTTTTTTAAGTTCAAATTCTGTTCTGCGCACCACAACTACATGTCTGTGCTCAACAAAATAATGGATTAATTGTTTTAAGTTTAATTGTTCCGGACGCCCTTTTACCAAGGCAATATTATTGACGCTGAATGATGTTTGAAGCGCGGTATATTTGAATAAATTGTTTAAAACAATGTTTGGTATGGCATCACGTTTTAGTATGTAAACGATACGCATTCCATTTCTGTCAGATTCATCGCGAATATTCGCAATACCTTCCAGCTTTTTATCATTGACCAACTCCGCAGTTTTTTTGATCATATCTGCCTTATTCACCTGATAAGGAATTTCTGTCACAATAATACTTTCGCGGCCATTAACTTCTTCAATAATGGCTTTTGCGCGCATCACTATTCTTCCTCTACCCGTTTCAAAAGCTTCTTTTACGCCTTCATATCCGTAAATAATACCTCCAGTTGGGAAATCGGGTGCTTTAATATGCTGCATCAATTCAGAAATTTCAATATCCCTGTTTTCAATGTAAGCCAAAGTACCATTAATAACTTCCGTTAAATTATGCGGGGCCATATTGGTGGCCATCCCAACGGCGATACCTGAAGCACCATTCACCAATAAAGTTGGAATTCTGGTTGGTAAAACGGTTGGTTCTTCTAAAGTGTCATCAAAGTTTAATTGATGATCTACGGTGTCTTTTTCAATATCCGCAAGCATTTCTTCCGAAATTTTTTGCATACGAACCTCTGTATACCTCATTGCTGCTGGACTGTCGCCGTCTACAGAACCAAAGTTTCCTTGTCCGTCCACCATCATATATCGCATGCTCCATTCTTGGGCCATACGCACCATTGCGTCGTAAACCGAAGTGTCACCATGTGGGTGATACTTACCTAAAACTTCCCCAACTATTCTTGCTGATTTTTTATAAGATCCTGTTGCTTTAATTCCTAATTCATGCATACCAAAAAGCACCCTTCTGTGTACGGGTTTTAACCCATCGCGCACATCAGGCAATGCCCTTGAAACTATTACTGACATTGAGTAATCAATGTAAGCAGATTTCATTTCATCTTCAATATTAATTGGTATAATTTTTTCTCCGTCTGCCATAAATTTTTATTTAATTTTGTGTCAATTTTTAACAAAGCAATATACGACTTTTCACTTTTTTATGGCCTTTTTGTCACGTTGTTTTTATAGTTTTTATCAACAATGAAAAGTTTACTCCAACCTGCATTAACACACTGATTTTCAGTATTTTTAAAGCCCAATAAAAGACTGTTGAAATAAATTATAAAAAAGTGGTTCACTTTTTGTGTTTAAAAAAGAAAAAAATCAGTTAAATTTACAATATAAACATAAAATAATGGACGATAATTTTTCACCAAAAGTTAAAGATGTAATTGCCTACAGTAAAGAAGAAGCTTTACGTTTAGGACATGATTTTATTGGTACGGAACACCTTATTTTGGGAATCTTGCGAAAAGGAGAAGGAAAAGCTATAGAAATTTTAAATTCCTTAGAAATAAATCTGGATCATTTGCGCAAAAAAATTGAAGGTTTAAATCCGATCAATTCCCATAAGGAAATCGACGAAAAGAAAAGTTTACATCTAACAAAGCAAGCTGAAAAAGCGTTAAAAACAACTTTTTTGGAAGCCAAATTATATCAAAGCGACGCTGTGAACACAGCACATTTGCTATTATGCATTTTACGCAATGAAAATGATCCCACAACAAAATTATTACAGCATTTTGATGTGAGCTATGATGATGTTAAAACTGTTTTCAAACAATTATTCTTTGACGAAGAAATAGATTTGCCAAAAGCCGAAAATTCTAATGACGATGATTTTGAGGGTTCTAAATCAAATCCTTTTGAACAGGCAAGAGGCGAAAAAACGCCGCTTAAAAAAACAAAAACGCCTGTTTTAGATAATTTCGGACGTGATTTAACACGTTTGGCCGAAGAAGGAAATTTAGATCCTGTAGTTGGGCGTCAAAAAGAAATTGAACGGGTTTCTCAAATTTTAAGCCGAAGAAAAAAGAACAATCCAATCTTAATTGGCGAACCGGGCGTTGGTAAATCTGCTATTGCTGAAGGTTTGGCATTGCGTATTATTCAGCGCAAAGTTTCACGTATTTTATTTAACAAACGTGTTGTTTCATTGGATTTGGCAAGCTTGGTTGCTGGCACAAAATACCGCGGTCAGTTTGAAGAGCGTATGAAAGCTTTGGTAAATGAATTGGAAAAAAATGATGATATCATTTTATTCATCGATGAAATTCACACCATTGTTGGCGCCGGTGGCGCAACAGGTTCTTTAGATGCTTCAAATATGTTAAAACCCGCATTGGCACGTGGTGAAATTCAATGTATTGGCGCTACAACTTTAGATGAATTTAGAACAAATATTGAAAAAGACGGTGCTTTGGAACGTCGTTTTCAAAAGGTCATGGTTGAACCTACTTCTGTGGAAGAAACGATTCAAATTTTACAGAATATAAAAGACAAATATGAAGATCATCATAATGTTGTTTACACTGATGAAGCCATTAAAGCTTGCGTAACCCTAACAAACAGGTATATGACCGACCGGTTTTTGCCAGACAAAGCCATTGATGCTTTAGATGAGTCAGGTTCCAGAATTCATATCACAAATATTGTGGTGCCAAAAGAAATTTTACAATTGGAAGAGCAGTTGGAAAAAATTAGGGAAGACAAAACCGCGGCTGTAAATGGACAAAAATATGAAGAGGCCGCACGCTTGCGCGATGATGAAAAACGCGTTGAAAGCTTTTTGCAGACTGAACAAAAAAAATGGGATGAAACTTCAAAATTGAATCGTGAAATTGTTACCGAAGACAATGTGGCAGAAGTAGTTTCTATGATGACAGGCATCCCAGTAAACAGGGTTGCTGAAGCAGAAAGCAAACGTTTAAACGATTTACCAATCCTAATTAAAGGGAAAGTTATTGGGCAAGACGAAGCCGTCAGTAAAGTTGTGAAAGCCATTCAACGTAATCGTGTTGGACTAAAAGACCCAAACAAACCAATTGGTTCGTTCATATTTTTAGGACAAACCGGAGTTGGTAAAACGCAACTTGCTAAAGTGTTGGCGGCCGAATTGTTCGACAGCGAAGATGCTTTGGTTAGAATTGATATGAGCGAATATATGGAGAAATTTGCCGTATCTCGATTAATTGGGGCGCCTCCAGGCTATGTGGGTTATGAAGAAGGCGGACAACTTACCGAAAAAATTAGACGTAAACCATATGCAGTTGTGCTTTTTGATGAAATTGAAAAAGCGCATCCCGATGTTTTCAATATGTTACTGCAAATATTGGATGAAGGCCACATTACTGATAGTTTAGGAAGAAGAATAGATTTTAGAAATACCATACTTATTATGACTTCCAATATTGGTTCACGACAATTGAAAGATTTTGGGGCCGGTGTTGGATTTGGAACAGCTTCAAAAACTTCTCAGGCTGATGCAAATGCAAAAAGCGTTATTGAAAACGCCTTAAAAAAATCATTTGCTCCCGAATTTTTAAACAGAATTGATGATGTGGTAATATTCAATCCTTTAGAAATAGAAGATATTCATCTAATTATTGATATTGAATTAAGCAAATTATCTAATCGTATTGACGATTTAGGCTATAAATTGGTATTGACTAAAGAAGCAAAAGATTATATTGCCGATAAAGGTTTTGACAAGCAATATGGTGCCAGGCCATTAAAACGTGCCATTCAAAAATACGTTGAAGATGCTTTGGCTGAAGAAATTGTGACTTCAAAATTAAAAGAAGGCGATTCAATTTTTATGGATTTAGATAAAGACAAAAACGAACTTACCATAAAAATAACCAAAGGAAAAAACAAAGTTGAGTAAGACTTAAATTTCTGTTTATTAAATATTAAACTAAAAAATAGCCGCACAGTTGCGGCTATTTTTTAATATTCTTTTTCCAAATTATTTCCCTTTAGTTAGCGCTAAACAATCCTTTTAAAAAGCCAAGTCCGTATCCTGTGAATTGTACAAATGTTGTTACAATGCTTAAAGCCGCTACAGATATTTTTTTGTTTTTAAGTAAGGAGCTTATAAATAGTGCAGTAAAATAAATTAGAAATGACACAGCCGGCAATCCAAATCCTAAAAACAAAAATAGGATTGATGCCAAAAAAAACACTGTGAAAAGTAAGGGAAACCAATAAGTAATTCTGGCTGTATCCGGATATTTACGATTTAAAAACGGTCTCGCATTTCCAAAAAGAAAAGTTTGTCTAAAAAACTGCTTCAAGGAAGTCCTTCGTTTATGGTAAACAAAAGCATTTTCAATAAATTGCGTTAGAAACATATTTTCCCACAACCTAAAAGTTAAATCAATATCCTCTCCTATTTTCATGGAACTGAAACCTTTTGTTACCCTAAAAGCATATTTTGAGATTCCAAAATTGAAACTGCGTGGTTGAAATCTGCCAACCGAGATTTTGCTTCCTCTGATTCCTCCAGTAGTTAAAAAGGAAGTCATGCTATAGTTTATTGCTTTTTGAAGTGGCGTAAAAGATTTGTGGGCAGCATCGGCTCCACCAAAAGAATCTGTATAATTCTCATCTAAAGCGAAATCAACAGCTGCTAAATAATGTGGAGGAATGATACAATCCGAATCAAAAATGATAAAATAATTACCGGTGGCCAATTCCATTCCAAAATTTCTGCTTGCTCCTGCTCCACTGTTTTCTTTAAAATGATATTTAATATTTAGAATTTCCGCGTATTTTGAAACAATTTCATCACATTTTGTGGCAGATCCATCTTCAATAACCAGTATTTCAAAATCCTTGGAATACGTTTGTTTGGTTAAGCTTTGTAATAATTCGTCAATTTCCAGTGGCCTATTGTAAACCGGAATAATTATAGAAAATTTTAACTCCACAAATAATTTATTTAAGAACTCAAATGTAACTTATTTATAATAAAGGTGGCAGATAAAAAAAATAAACCGGACCATTTAAAGTGTTGTTTTTACCTAATCCATAAAATAAAGAAGCTGCTAAAAAGTGCAATTTTTAGACAGCTTCATTTTATTTAAAATTTAATTTAATTATTCTTCAATTTCAAGCTCTAACTCTTGTAAAATTTCTTCACCTGTTGCCTTATATAATTCAAGGGTTTCAATATCAAAATTATCAATATAATCGAACTTTTCATTATTTTCAGAGCTCGCCAAATTTACAAACAACTTAGCCGATTTGTTAAACTTCTCATCACGCTGACTGTTTACAACCAATAAATATCCCATAATTATATTTCCTGCCATTTCAACCAATCGTCTTGCATGAAAATCTAAATATTCTGTATTATTAATCTCCATCACTTTTTGACTGGCTAATTCATATTTAGCAGTCATTTTTTGAAGTTTTTCATTTATGGCATTATCTCCTTCGGAAACTTCACTTTCATACTGTTTTATTTGCTCTAAGAAAACGCCTGTAGTCACACCTTTTATAGCTGCAACTGCCTGCAATTGCGTAGTTCCTTCATAAATTGAAGTAATTCTGGCATCTCTATAAATTCGTTCAATTGGAAAATCTTTCATAAAACCCGTTCCTCCATGAATTTGTAAAGAATCATAAGCCATTCTGTTACAAGCTTCACTTGCAATTAATTTTATAAGTGGCGTGAAAACATTTGCCAGTTTTGAATAGTTTTTCATCTCATTTCTTTCTTCAGTTTCTAAAGTACCGTCTCTTAGAACCTCTTCATACACTTTAAAAATATCAACAAATCTGGTTGTTTCATAAAGTAACGAACGTAAAGCATCAAGTCGAACTTTCATGTTTGTCAGCATTTCATAAACTGCCGGGAACTTGACAATAAATTTTCCAAATTGTGCCCTTTCTTCTGCATATTTTAATGCTTCTCTGTAAGCTGCATCAGCAAGTCCTACTGATTGTGCACCTACCCCTAAACGAGCAGAATTCATTAGCGCCATTACATATTTAATCAGTCCAAATCGTTCCTTTCCAACCAATTCAGCAGGCGCATTTTTGAATACCAATTCACATGTTGGCGAACCTTTTATTCCTAGTTTTTTTTCTAAATGCCTAACTTCAACAGCATGGTTTGTTCGATCATAAATAAACATAGATAATCCTCTGGCGTCTGAAGTATTTTCTTCTGAACGAGCTAAAACCAAAGAAATGTCTGCATCTCCATTGGTAATAAACCTTTTAACACCATTTAATATCCATCTATTATTTTCTTTATCAAAAGTAGCTTTCAACTTCACAGCTTGCAAATCAGAACCCGCATCAGGTTCCGTTAAAACCATTGCAGCAGTTATACCGTCTCTGTTAAAACGAGGTAAATATTTTTCTCGTTGCTCTTCTGAACCAAATTCGTAAATGGTTTCGGCACAATCTTGCAGTCCCCATATATTCGCAAATCCTGCATCAGCTCTTGATACCATTTCTGCCGCCATCACATAAGGCAGCATTGGAAAGTTTAAACCTCCATACTTTCTTGGTAACGACATTCCGATTAAACCGGCATCATACAATGCTTTATAATTTGCCGTGGTTCCTTTAGCATAAACGACCTCGTTATTTTCAATATGTGGCCCTTCAATATCAACGCCTTCAGCATTGGTTGCTATTGTAGCAGCACAAATTTCACCAACAATTTCAAGTATTTTTTCATAACTATCTATGGCGTCTTCATGATTTAAAGGTGCATAATCATATTGTTCTGATTCCTCGAAATTTCGTTCTTTTAATTTTACAATTTTTTTAACGATTGGATGTTCCAAATGAAATTTAAAATCTGGTGTATCTTTGAAAAAATTATCCATTTTATATTTTTTTATGATGTGAGCGTTTTATCATAAATCTTGGCAATTTATTCAAAACGCGTTATTTTTAATTAAAATTATTTTGCATTCTCTTTGTAGTACTTAATCATTTTTGGAACAACCACTCCTACATCTCCATGAATTACATAATCAGCTAATTTATTTATTGGTGCATCAGGATCATTGTTAATTGAAATAATCATAGACGCATCTTGCATACCCGCTGTATGTTGAATTGCACCAGAAATCCCGGCAGCAATATATAATTTAGGCCGAACCGTTGTCCCTGTTTGCCCTATTTGACGATCGTGATCAATAAATCCGGCATCTACGGCCGCTCTTGAGCCACCAACTTCACCGCCTAATAATTTCGCCAACTCTATTAAATATTGAAAATTTTCTTTAGATCCAACTCCATATCCTCCAGAAACAATGATGGGTGCATCTTTTAAATTTACCCCTGATTCTTTAATATGACGTTCCATTATTTTTACAATAAAATGCTCCTCTTTTAAAATTGAGTTTACATCAACTTCAATAACCTCAGTAGTATAGTTTTCGTCAAAAATTTCCTTTTTCATGACACCTTCACGCACTGTTGCCATTTGAGGATGCATATCCCAATTGATAATATTTGCCATAATACTTCCTCCAAAAGCCGGTCTAATAGCATAGAGTAAATCTTTGTATTCTTTTTTCTCCTTTTTCACAAAATGGTCTCCAATATCTAAAATAGTACAATCCGCTGTTAATCCACAATTTAATTGTGATGCCAACCTTGGCGCTAAATCTCTTCCCACTGAAGTTGCTCCAAATAATACTATTTGAGGATCTTCTTCTTTTAATATTTCAGTTGCCAATGCTGCATGAGGCAATGTTCTATAGGGTTCTAACCTCAAGCTGTTTCCAACAAATAATTTGTCCACTCCATAAGGCGCAATTTGAATTTCTATTCCATTTAAACCTGATCCGAAAATCATAGCTACTAAAGGGCTTCCCAATTTTTGAGCTAAACGCTTTCCTGCGGATAACAATTCCAAGCTTATGTCTGCTACTTTTTGATTTTCGACTTCACAATAAACCATTACACTTTTCATAATTAATACTTTTAAGTTTTTATAAATTACCCAATGGTATGATGTTCTATTAATTCTTTAATCATCATTTCAATATCAGCATCTGAATCACTTAATATTTTAGCTTCATTTGCTGTAAAAACAATACTTTCAACGCTTTTAACTTTTGTAGGAGAGCCTGATAACCCGATTTTTTCCATATCTGCTCCGATATCTTCAACACTCCATTCAGGAATGGTTAAATAAGGCCGTTTTTCATGTAATGACAGGATTAATTCATCAGCAGTTCTTAACTCTGTTTTGGTTCTGGCATATTTATATTGCATGACCTTTTTAGCATGTCTTGATCTACAAGCTGCTGAGGATCCATGAACTGTCATTAAACAAGGGAATGGAGAAGATACTATTTCAATACCTTTTTCCAAACGTCTTTTAGCTATAATTTCATGCTCATTAATTTCAATAACTTCCTCAACATAAGTAACTTGTGGAATATTCAATTTATCTGCACATTGCGGACCAACCTGAGCTGTATCTCCATCAATGGCTTGTCTTCCGCCTAAAATTAAATCGTAAGGCGCAAGTTTATGAATCCCTTTTACCAATGTATAACTGGTGGCTAAAGTATCTGCGCCTCCAAATCTTCTGTCAGAAATCATGACACCATAATCAACTCCTCGATAATAGCCTTCTCTAATAATGTCTGCGGCCTTTTGAGGTCCCATTGTTAGGATTGTAATTTTGGTTCCAGGCACTCTATCTTTTATATTTAAGGCAAGTTCCAACGCATGTAAATCATCTGGATTGAATACCGTTGCAAGTTTCCCTCTGTTAACGGTACCATCAGGCTTCATAGCATCTGGGCCAACATGTCTGGTGTCTGGCACTTGCTTGGCGAGCACTACAATTTTAAGTGGTCTCATAGTATAATATTATGTTGTATTATTTTAAGTTTTTAAAATTAGTTTAATTAATTTACCCAAACCATGATAATACTCATACTTCTAAATTTATTTAGAATTCATTCTTAAAAATTATTACAAAAAAAAGCGGTGATTATAAAATCACCGCTTTTTAAATATTTAACGTATAAAATACTATTTTTCGTTTTTCGTTTTAGACTCTTCAACAACTTTTTCAGGTTCTAGTTGATAATCTTTCATGAAATCATCCATAATTGCGTTACTTACACCCATATTAGAGAAACCTCCATCGTGAAATAAGTTTTGTAGCGTTACTTTTTTAGTAAGATCTGAAAATAAACTAATTGTATAATCTGCACATTCTAAAGCTGTTGCATTTCCAAGTGGCGACATTTTTTCTGCATAAGCAATAAATCCATCGAAACCTTTTACACCACTACCGGCAGTAGTTGGCGTTGGAGATTGAGAAATTGTATTTACTCTTACTTTTTTATTTACACCGAAGAAATATCCAAAACTACGAGCAACAGATTCTAAATATGCTTTATTATCGGCCATATCATTATAATCAGGAAAAACTCGTTGCGCCGCCATATAAGATAATGCCACAATACTTCCCCATTCATTCATTGCATCTCTTTGATATAATACACTCATCAATCTATGAAAAGATAATGCTGAAACATCAAAACCTGTTTTTGTAAAATTATAATCTTGATGTGTATAGTGATTTCCTCTACGTACGTTAACAGACATTCCTATTGAATGCAAAACAAAATCAATTTTTCCGCCTAATATTTTCATTGAACCATCTACTAGATCTTCAAGATCCATAATTGATGTGGCATCAGCTGCAATTATTTCTGAACCTGTTTTTTCTGCCAGTTCTGCTATCGTTCCAAGTCGCAATGCAACAGGCGCATTTGATAAAACAAATGTGGCACCTTCTTCATGAGCTCTTTCAGCAACTTTCCAAGCGATTGATTTTGAATCTAATGCCCCTAAAATAATTCCTTTTTTCCCTTTAAGTAAATTATACATAATTGTATTTGATTTTGATTTAACTTTAATTTAGGCTGCAAATATAGTAATTTCTTAATTTAATAACTGCTTTGCGTGTTCAATTGCAGTTGTAGTGATGTTTTTTCCTCCCAACATTTCGGCAATCTCATCAATACGTTCGTTATTGGTCAGCTCTTTTAACTTTGTCACAATATTATTTTCAATATCTTCTTTGTAAACTTTATAATGCTGTTTTCCTTTCGCTGCAATTTGAGGTAAATGCGTGATGGTAATCACTTGCATATTAACACTCATTTGCTGCATAATATCTGCCATTTTTTGAGATACATCACCAGAAACTCCTGTATCAATTTCATCAAAAATGATGGTTGGCAATTTTAAATATTCCGAAAGAATGGCTTTTATCGATAACATAATTCTTGATAATTCTCCTCCTGAAGCAATCTTCTTTAATTCACCGAAATTAGCACCTTTATTTGCGGAAATAAAGAGTTGGAGTTCATCTTTCCCGTTTTGAAAATACTGGTTTGTATGTTTTATGCTGAAATTAAATCGGGTATTTTCCATCCCTAAATTTTCTAAACTATTTTCTAATTTAGAAACAAGAATCGGAATTGCTTTTTCTCTTTCATCAAATATTGATTTCGCTAACTTATCAATTTTTTCGGCAACGCTTTTAATTTCGGTTTCCTTTTCTAAAATTGCTGCGGAAGAATTTTCAACCACATCAACTTTTACAGAAAGTTCTTCCTGTTTCTGAAGCAAATCAGCAATAGTAGTCACCGCATGCTTTTTTTGTAAATTGTAAATCAATTGCAATCTATCGTTCAGCTTTTGCAATTCCAACGGATCAAAATCCACATTTTCATTGAAATTTTCAATCTCACCAACAATATCATCAAATTCAATTTTAACGCTTAAAATACGCTCATGAAGCGCTGCATATTCATTTGAAAATGAAGAAATCCTATTGATACTTGCAAGAAATGAATTTAAAAGTGTTTGCAAACCAATTTCATCGCTTAGCGCAAGTGCCTGTGCTTCAGATAAATTTAGTTTTATTTCTTCAATATTATTTAATTTATCAAGCGATTGTTCAATAACTTCCTGCTCATCGGGTTGTAAATTTGATTTTTTCAACTCATCAAATAAATGTAGATTGTATTCGTAGTTTTGCGTGGCAGTTTCCTGATTTTTTTTGAGTTCATTCAACTCTTTGGTCAACTGCGTAAACAATTTCAACCCGCGTTTGTACGATTCAATTTTAGGCGCATTGCCGGCAAGCGCATCAATAATCTGAAACTGAAAATTCACATCCGACAATTGATGTGTTTGATGCTGGGAATGCACATCAATCAGTTTTTCGCTTAAATCCTGTAAAACCTGTAAAGTTGTAGGCGTATCGTTCACAAATGCCCGAGATTTTCCGCTGGGTGCTATTTCTCTTCTGATGATGGTTTCGTTTTCAAAATCAATATCATTTTCTTCAAAAAAACCTTCCAGCTGATAATTAGAAATTTGAAATTTGGCTTCAATGACGCATTTTTTATTGACATCTTTCAGCGTTGAAATATCAGCTCTTTTTCCTAAAACCAATCCGAGAGCGCCCAATAAAATCGATTTACCCGCGCCAGTTTCACCGGTTATTGTAGATAAATAATCCCTAAAATTAACAGATAAACTATCTATTAATGCATAATTTTTTATGGAAAGATTTGTAAGCATTCTTGAAATTTAATGTTAAGAATTTACTTGATGTCGTTCCACTTAGCTGCGTTAAGGGGTGAAATTTTGAGTAAGTCTTCTTTTAATTTAAAGGTATCATAATTTGGTCCATCCGAAAAAACAGAAACAATTTCATCAGCCTTTGCATCCATAAAAACCCTTAATAAAGTGGCATTCGGACGCGAATCGTAGATGGTTTTTAAAAATCCGATGGATTCTGCAATTTTTTGTTTTGCTCTTTTTTTGTCTTGATGCATCACATCCAATCCTTTCAAATGATAGGTATACATCGCTGAACGAAATAAAGTATAAGTTGGCGCCAATATATTATCAATTAATATAAATCTGGATTTGGACCCATCAATTTGATTCCATCCAAAATATCCGCTTTGTTGCGACTGCACAACAATATTTTGCGCTTTGGTAAAAAAAGAAGTACCGCCATTTAAAGCAAAAGTGTCGGCATCCATTCCTAAAATGGTATAAACATAAAATGAAACAATGGCGCTCAAATTGGATTCGAACATGTTTTCATTAAACTGCAACGGTTCATACTCTACATATTTAAATGAAAAATTGTCATCTTTAAAATTAAAAACCGGCGTTAAATAGGTTGAACTGTAAATTGGGCGCGAAGATTGTATTTGAATATGCCCTTTAAAATCGTCGCCAGATTGCTCCAAAATGGTAAGGGTTAAATTGCAATTAATGCGTTCCTGAGGAAGATAATTAAAATTTGTCCAACGTTTTTGATTCACAAACTCATTTAATGAATTCTCTAAAGTTTTAAAAATTTGTTTGTTTGAACTCGGAATTTTATCAGCATTAACAGTTATGGTACACGCTAACTCCTGGGCGTTTAGCTGAGTTGTAACAAAAAGAATAATAAGAAGTTGAACTATTTTACGCATAAATTCTGATTCAAAATTACATTAAATATATCTTCAGCGACCTCTGCTTTAGATTTTAGACTAAATTCTGAAATATTTTCGAATTTATCAATGATTGAGACCTTATTTGTTTCTTTTTTAAATCCGGCACCTTTATCTTGAAGAGAATTCAATACAATTAAATCTAAATTCTTCGATTTTAACTTTGATTTAGCATTTTCCAATTCGTTGTTTGTTTCCAACGCAAAACCAACCAAAAACTGTTGTTTTTTAACTTTCCCCAAGGAAGCCAAAATATCTTTGGTTTTTACCAATTCAATGGTCATGGTATCGGATGCTTTTTTTATTTTATTTTCGGCAATTTCTTTTGGTTTATAATCTGCCACAGCGGCTGAAAGTATGGCAATATCAACTGAGTCAAAATATTTATGAACTTCATAGTACATTTCTTCGGCACTCACCACATCAATTCTTTGAATTAAAGAATGTGACACTGTTTCATTTGAAGTTCCTGAAATTAAATAAACGCTAGCACCTAAATTGGCGGCTTTTTTAGCCAATTCAAATCCCATTTTACCAGAAGAATGATTGCCAATAAACCGAACAGGATCAATGGCTTCATAAGTTGGGCCGGCAGTAATTAAAACTTTTTTATTGAATAAAGGCATGCCTTGAACAATCTCATTTTCAATATACGATACAATATTTTCGGGCTCCTCCATGCGGCCTTCACCCACCAAACCACTGGCGAGTTCGCCGCTAGCCGGCGGAATAAAAACATTTCCGAAACTTTGTAATTTTTCGATGCTTTGTTTTGTGGTCGGATGTTGGTACATATCCAAATCCATTGCAGGCGCAAAATACACCTTACATTTGGCCGATAAATAAATGGCTAACAATAAATTGTCGCACACACCATTCGACATTTTAGACAAGGTATTTGCAGTTGCCGGCGCAATAACCATATAATCTGCCCACAAGCCTAAATCAACGTGGCTGTTCCACTGCTCATTTTCTTCATCTCCTTTTTCAAAAAAGGTAGAATAAACCGGATTTTTGGATAATGTTGAAAGTGTAAGCGGCGTAACAAAATCTTTGGCTGCAGGTGTCATCACAACTTTTACCTGCGCGCCCGATTTCACAAAAAGTCGCACTAAATGTGCTGTTTTATAAGCAGCAATACCGGCGGTAACGCCCAATAGTATTTTTTTACCGCTTAATATGGACATCTATTTTTGAGGTTCTTCTGGATTTCTGTAATAAATTTTACCGTCTAACCATTCTTGCACTGCAAGTGCAGTTGGTTTTGGCAATTTTTCATAAAATTTAGACACCTCAATTTGTTCTTTGTTTTCAAAAACTTCATCTAAACTGTCAGTATACGTAGCAAACTCCTCTAATTTTTCAACCAATTCATTTTTTAAATCGATGCTGATTTGATCGGCTCTTTTTGCTATAATGGTAATCGCCTCGTAAATATTGTTCGTTGGCGCCTCAATTTTATTTTTGTCGTATGTAACAGTTGTATTAGGTGCTTTTGTGTTTTTATAATCCATTAGTTTTGAGTTTTTATGACGGTTATAGCATTTAATTCATTGCTTAATTCAGAAATCAATTTTTTGGTTTCCTCTAAATATTTTGAATTGGGAAAATTCCTTTCAAATCTCTGATGCACTTTTATGGCTTCGTTAATCCTTTCTTCCTTTTTAACAATAATACTGTTAGTTCCCAAATAATAAGCCGATTTAAATTTCAAATACATCGCTTCTTCTTTATATGAAGTGCCTAAATAATCTGCAAGTAAATTGTCAAAAGCGACCATTGCCGCTGTATAATCTTGGGTATGATAATATTGTTTTGCAATCTCGAAAGATTTTTTTTCCAATTTCAGGGTCAATTCCTTTATGTTTTTATTGGCATCCGGAACTTTATCGGAATCTGGAAATTTATAAATAAAAGTTTGAAGTGCCGTTATGGCTTCCTTTGTGTCTTTCTGATCTAAACTATATACGGGCGAAGCCAAATAATAACTGTAAGCCGATAGGTATGCGGCTTCTTCAACCTTTGAACTTTTTGGATAACTTTTTACAAATTTATCAAAATAATAGGCCGCTAAACTATATTGTTTGGTGTTATAATGCGCTTGGGAAACCATATATTGAATGCGTTCCATTTGAGGTTTTCCTTTATAACTTGGCGTAATTTTCTCAAACAATTGTATGGCTTTCGTATACTTTTGTTCATCGTACATTTTAACAGCCAATAAATATTGCTCTTCACTGGTTCCTTTATTCAATACTTTTTGATATTCACCGCAAGATGAAAAGCCAAAAGCGACTAACAAAATGAAAATATAAATCTTATTTTTTTGCATTTGGCAAAATTAGTTATTTATTATGGATTATTAAAATGATTTTTCACCTGGGAATGAACCACAAAAATAATCAGCTTTTCCTATAAATAATGCCCGTGAATCCTAATTGTTTGTTAATTATTAGGCTGGTGGCGCAACAGAACTTACTACGGTAAGTCGTTTAATATCATTATCAAACAAGTATAAACCGCCTTTATCGTCGCCAATTAAATTAATTTTATCTAAAATAGTTCTTGCCTGTGCTTCTTCTTCAATTTGTTCGGCAACATACCACTGCAAAAAATTATGTGTTGCGTAGTCCTTTTCTTCCAATGAAATATGCACCAATTCATTAATGCTTTGAGATACAAAAACTTCATGCTTAAATAGCGTTTCAAACATGTTTTTTATAGAACCAAATTCAAGTGAAGGCGCACTTAATTCAGAAACCATTGCGTGTCCGCCACGTTCGTTGATATATTTAAAAAATTTAAGCATATGCAATCTTTCCTCATCAGATTGTCCATACATAAATTGAGAAACGCCTTCTAAACCTTTAATTTCAGCCCATGAAGCCATGGCTAAATATATTTGAGAAGATTCTGCTTCAATTCTTATTTGCTTATTTAAAACGGATTGCATTCTTTCTGATAACATACTTTTTAATTTTTAATGTTGTTTATGATAATTTTTAAATGAACTGGTTTAATACTAAAATCTAATATTTGCCTGCAAAGTTAGTGATTTTTTGCCGTAAATCATCAGAAGCATTTACCAAAGGCAACCGCACATTTTCTGAGCAAATGTCCAAACTTTTCAACAGCGCTTTTATTCCGGCCGGATTCCCTTCTTCAAAAATATAATCTATGCAATCCATCACTTTATACTGCAGCCCATTCGCATTTGCAACATTCCCTTTTAAACCTTGCTGAATCATTTCTGAAAAATCTTTAGGCAAACCCTGTCCGATTACCGAAATTACGCCTGATCCGCCCGCCAACACCATAGCTAAAGCAATCATATCGTCGCCCGAAATAACCATAAAATCTTTCGGTTTTTGCTGAATTAACCGCATTGCCTGAACAATATCTCCTGCCGCTTCTTTTACCGCCACAATATTTTTAAAATCATTGGCCAACCTGATCACTGTTTTTACCTCCACATTTTTAGCGGTTCTTCCCGGCACATTGTAAACAATAATTGGCAACGGACTCGCTTCTGAAATGGCTTTAAAATGCTGATAAATACCTTCTTGCGTAGGTTTGTTATAATAAGGCGAAACAGAAAGTATGGCTGAAAACGCCGATAAATCAGAAGTTTTAACCTCATTCACTACTGCCATTGTATTATTTCCACCAATGCCAATAACCAATGGAAGCCGTCCATTATTTGCCTTAATGATGGTTGCTTTAACCTGTTCCTTTTCTTCTGATGTTAACGTTGCCGGTTCACCGGTGGTTCCCAAAACCACCAAATAATTTACGCCATTGTCTATTTGAAAGTTAACCAAACGTTTTAACCCTTCAAAATCAACTGATTTATCTTCATTAAAAGGTGTTACCAAGGCAACCCCGGTTCCTAACAATTCTTTCATCTGTTTATATTGTATTTTTTATTGGTACAGCTGCTGCCTGCCGGCAGATTCGCTATTAATCATTGCATTGTGTATCAAAATTTGTTTTGCTCGTTTCATTGTACGATCTTTAAAATGACTAAATATTTTATTAATTCTTCATGAAACAAATCAATCTCATCTGGTTCGCACCTTATCAGCAAATCATAAAGCCGCTTGTCCATGTGCGCAAAACCCACACTAAATGCAGTTTTACATTGCAATAGTAGTAAGTTGAGATAGACATTGTCAACTTTGCTGTAATTAATTAACAAATCGTATGTATTTGTTAAAATATTTTTTAATTTTTCAGAATCAATTTTACCGTACCAACCAAAATCTTTAGGTGTAATAATATCGTCTGTTTCATTTTCACTTTTCAATTTTCTTTGAAATACAACGACTTTTATATTGCTTTCAGCAATTTTCAACAATGTTGCAAGTTCCCTAACAACAAGCTCTTTTTCTATATTGTCGTCAAAAAAAACAAGTACCTTTTTTACTTCACCAAACGGACTTTTATGTTCGTTTTTGAGGAAACTCGGTAATGTTTTTTTAAAATAAATTTGATTGCTTTTTCGTTTAAATCCTGTAAAAATCATCTATATTTACGCTTTAGTCACAAAATTAATTAAAATCATCAGTATAGCAACAATGAAAAAACTTATTATTTCATTTATTATTATTTCAGCGCTTTTCAGCTGCAAAAGCCAATTGCCGCAATTGGCTAAAATTGAAGGAAAACAAATCACTATAAATGAGACCATTGCTTCTGACAAAACCATTGAAAATACCATTAAACCTTATAGAGAAAAGGTTGAAAAAGAAATGACTACCGTGATTAGTTACACCCCAATAAATTTATATAGAAATGATGGTAATTTGGAAAGCAGTTTGGGAAATTTGATGGCAGATTTGAGTTATGAAAGAGCAAATCCGGTTTTTAATTCAAGAACGGGGAAAAATATTGATTTTGCCATGTTTAATTACGGCGGCATCAGAGCCGGAATTTCCAAAGGTAATATCACCAATGAAAGCGCTTTTAACTTGATGCCTTTTGAAAATAGTTTGGTGGTGGTTGAATTGACTTCAGAAAAAATAATGGAATTGGTAAATTACCTAATTTCAGAAAATGTAGCACATCCGCTTTCAAAACAGTTTAATTTAGCAATCACAGAAAATGGTTACGACTTAAAAATAAAAAACGAAGCCATTAACAGTACAAAAACCTATTTTGTGTTAACTTCAGATTATTTGCAAACCGGCGGCGACAATATGAATTTTTTTAAAGATCCTATTCATCTATATATACTTGATTATAAAGTGAGAAATGCTATTATTGATTATTTTAAAGCAACGGATACTATTAAAGTTACTTTGGACGGAAGATTTAGAAATGAAAAAATACTAAAGAATTAGGAAGATGAAAAGAAGGAATTTTATACAAAAATCGACAGCGGCAACTGCTTTTTTAACCCTTGGCGGACTCTCATTGCAATCATTTGCTTCGAAAAACACCAAACACATTACTATTTTGCACACCAATGATGTGCACAGCCATATTGATCCATTTCCAAGCACCGACAGCCGATATCCAAATCAAGGCGGCGTTGCTCGTCGTGCCACTTTGGTTGAAGCCATTCGGAAAGAAAATCCGAATACCTTATTATTGGATGCCGGAGATATTTTTCAAGGAACGCCCTACTTTAATTTTTATGGCGGCGAATTGGAGTTTAAATTGATGAGCATGCTAAAATATGATGCGGCAACCATTGGAAATCATGATTTTGACAATGGCATTGACGGATTATTTGCACAATTGCCTCACGCACAATTCGACTTTTTGTCGGCCAATTACGATTTTAAAAATACGGTGTTAAATACCCACGTAAAACCTTATAAAATTTTTGTAAAAGACGACATTAAAATCGGTATTTTCGGGCTCGGAATAGAACTTCAGGGATTGGTTGACCCAAAAATGTATAAAGAAACCATCTATTTAAATCCGCTAGAAATTGCACAGGATATGAGTCGAATTTTAAAAGAACAAGAAAAATGCGATTTGGTTATTTGCTTATCTCATTTAGGTTATCACTATAAAAATGAAAAAATAAGTGATTTGGAATTGGCTTTAAAAACAAAAAATATCGATTTAATTATTGGTGGTCATACACACACCTTTTTACCAAAACCAACGATCACAAAAAATAGCGTTGGCGAAAATGTACTGGTGAATCAGGTTGGTTGTTACGGCATTAATTTAGGAAGAATAGATTTTTATTTCGATAATGATAAAAATTTAGCAAGC
This sequence comes from Gelidibacter sp., assembly GCA_010906935.1. GTDB lineage: Bacteria > Bacteroidota > Bacteroidia > Flavobacteriales > Flavobacteriaceae > Lutibacter. The sequence goes on along the minus strand of JAAFHC010000019.1, from coordinate 1,299 downwards.
AAAGGAAAAAGCATCATCGTTTAAACATTAAATAAAATGCGCATAGAAACCGATTTAAAATTAGGATTTACAGATGTTATGATTCGTCCAAAACGTTCAACGTTAAGTTCGAGATCCCTGGTTAGCTTAGATAGAGAATTCACTTTCTTACACAGCAAATATAAGTGGAGCGGCATTCCAATCATGGCTGCAAATATGGATACTGTAGGCACCTTTGAGATGGCAACCGCATTGGCATATCACAAACTTTTTACAGCAATTCACAAGCATTATTCTTTGCAAAAATGGAAAGAATTTATGCAATCTGCCAGCGAAAAAATAACAGATTTTATTGCGGTAAGTTCAGGAATAGGTTCTACTGATTCAAAAAAATTGGCGGCCATCTTTAACCAACATCCGCAGCTTAAATTTATTTGCATTGATGTTGCTAATGGCTATTCTGAACATTTTGTGAATTTTGTTAAAAAAACACGGGAACAATATCCCGATAAAATAATCATGGCAGGAAATGTGGTCACCGGCGAAATGGTTGAAGAACTGTTATTGGCAGGAGCCGACATGGTAAAAGTTGGCATTGGTCCAGGTTCTGTTTGCACTACACGTGTTAAAACAGGTGTTGGTTATCCGCAATTGTCTGCAATTATTGAATGTGCTGACGCCGCTCACGGATTGGGCGGACAAATAGTTTCTGACGGAGGATGTAAAATTCCTGGCGATGTGGCAAAAGCTTTTGGTGGCGGAGCCGATTTTGTAATGTTGGGCGGCATGTTTGCCGGACATACAGAAAGCGGTGGAAAAATTATTGAAATTAATGGTGAAAAATTCAAACAATTTTACGGCATGAGTTCTGAAACTGCCATGAATAAACATGTTGGTGGTATTGCAGATTATAGAGCTTCTGAAGGTAAAACTGTTGAAATCCCCTATCGTGGAGCAGTTGAAAATACCGTTCAGGATATTTTGGGAGGTTTGCGTTCTACGTGCACTTATGTTGGCGCAAGCAGGTTAAAAGAACTGACAAAAAGAACCACTTTTATTAGAGTGCAAGAACAACAAAATCAAGTGTTTTCTTAATATCAAACGGCCTCTAGCTCAGCTGGCAGAGCATCTGACTCTTAATCAGGAGGTCGTGGGTTCGAAACCCACGGGGCCGACTTTTACAACCATCGATTTGTAAATAAAATATTGAGCCAACACATAGGTTGCCATAACAATAACTTCAAGAACATGGGCCGGATTGTAAAATTTATTGATGGCCAAAAGCGCATCTGAAATCATAAAAACAATGGCGCCAATCAA
>JAAFHC010000018.1 GCA_010906935.1 Gelidibacter sp. | reverse complement strand
TTCATACCATAAAACCTTTAGATGACGAAGCCATTTTAAAATCTGTTGCAAAAACAGGTTGTATCGTAACGGCCGAAGAGCACAATATTTTAGGCGGTTTAGGTGAAAGCGTAGCGCGTATTTTGGTGCAAAATAATCCTATTCCACAAGAATTCGTTGCTGTTAACGACAGTTTTGGAGAATCTGGAACTCCAGAACAATTGATGGAAAAATACGGTTTAACCGACGTAGCGATTGTTGCTGCAGCTAAAAAAGTCATCACCAGAAAATAATAGCACTCTTATTGCGTTTATAATTCAGGCAATACTATTTTTTGATATTGTCGGTTTGAAAAATTGTGGTTAACCCCACTTATAAAAAATAGTGAACCATCATAATTTTCAAAACAAATTAATTTATTTAATCTGTGAATTTTGCAACTTACATTAAGAATTATATAACTTTTTTCTAAATTATATCATTCACCTTTGCAGGATTAATCGCAGTGGCAAATAAGTCACAGGTTATAAAAATGTATTATAAACCCTTAATTTAAAATTATGAACAAAAGAATTTTAGTGTTTTCAATGGCTTTACTGTTAACCGCATTTTATGCGAACGCACAAAGTGGATTTGGTATAAAAGGTGGATTGAGTTACAACTCGAATGGTAAAATAAGCGATGATTCCAATACCTTTATTGAAAATGAAGGAAAAGGCAAATCTGGTTATAATGTTGGTATTTTTGGCAAAATAGGCTTTTGGGTCCAATTTATTTAAGACCAGAATTGGTTTACACAAAAACAACCAGTGAATATGAGCTAAATACTGGTGGTACAGAAGATTATAAGATTGCCCGATTGGATATGCCCGTTTTAGTTGGCTTAAAATTAATTGGTCCATTAAGCATATTCGCAGGACCGGCATTTCAATATACCTTGGAGAATGATTTTAAAGGCATCGAATATGACAGAATTGACAATGACTTTACAGTAGGTTTTAATTTTGGAGCCGGACTTGAACTTGGAAGATTGGGATTGGATGTTAGATATGAAAGAGGCTTTAATGAAAATGAAGCTACCTTCATAGACAACAATATTTCAGCAAACACATCTTACCGATTGGATTCAAGACCAGAACAAGTTATTTTAAGTTTGTCTTATAGATTGTCTGGAGGTAAAAAGTAATTGTTTAGCAATAATAAATTAAAAAAACTAAAAGCCCGCAATTCGCGGGCTTTTTTATGGTTGGAAAGTTTAGCTCCTAAAAATAAATATATAAATTTGAATATAAATTTATATATTTATCGCTTTATGATCTAAATTTATAATTATAAAACTATGAGAAAAAACCCCATATTTATAGTTCTATTGCTAATGGCTTTCGCAAACTCTTATGCACAAGAAATTACCATTGGCATAAAAGGCGGAGTTAATTTTAACAGTATAGGCGAATTGTATCATAACGGCAATGCCAGTGGATTGGGCATAAACGTTACCCCAAATGATGACACAGTATTTTCGGCAGAAAAAGAAATGGGAATCCAATTTGGAGCCTTTGGAATGATTGCTTTTGACAAGTTTTTTATCAGACCTGAAGTAAATTATGTGTCGTCAAAAAACAATTATCCTTTAGCTTTAAAAACAGCCAATTGGACGTCAACAAAAATTGATGTTCCCATCCTTTTTGGATACAAAATTTATGAGCCGGTTTCCCTTTATGTTGGGCCCAGTTTTAGCAGTATTTCTGATATGAAATTAGAAGGTGTAGAACAAGGATCTTCTTATCCTTATGTTTATAAAAAATCTTCAACAAGCATAAATGCAGGTCTTTTAGTGGAAGTTGGCAGATTTGGAATTGATTTACGTTACCAATATGGCATTACAAAGGTTGAAGAGCTTCGGGTAAATATAGATAGAGGTATTTATGGAACAAATATCGCCGATTTACTGGAATACAATCCAAGTCAAATACAATTAAGCGTGCATATAAATATCTTAAAAATTAATTCAAAAGATAGAGGTCCTAGAATAAAAAGTGGCTGGAGAGGCAGCGACCGAGGTTGTCAAAACTAAAAAAAAAGCTTCTCGATTTCTCGGGAAGCTTTTTTTAGTTTATTTTGTTGGCTTTTTAACTGTCTTTGTCCAAGAAATTTGGGATACCGTCATTATCTGTATCATCATCAAACCAATTTCCGTTTCCATTAGTATCTTCATTTCTGGTTAATTTTCCGTCCCCATCATCATCGGCATCCAAATAGTTGGGAATTCCATCTTTATCTGTATCGAAAGTTTTCACATCGCCATTGGCAGTTTCAACCTCTAAATAAGATGCAACACCATCATTGTCGTGATCCGCAATATTCACATCATTCAAAGTGATTTGAAAAACCAAAGGTGAATTTGCAGGAATAATGCTTTGTCCAATATTTCCATAAGCCAAGCCAGAAGGAATAAATAAAATTCCTTTTCCAGCATTTATATAAAAGAAAGATTCATCGGTATTCAAAACCTTTGTTCCTCCTTTAAAATTAGTAAAACCATAACTCCACCCATCAATTACGCCAGTAAGTGGCATCCATATCATTGATGAACGTGAATCAAAAACAGTGCTGTCCAATAACATTCCGGTATAGGTTGTTAGTACGGAATCTGCTCTGTAAGGAGCAATTGTAACTCCTGGCGACTGTTTTAAAAAATACAATTTATAGGAGATGTCATTTTTAGTGATATTCTGCGCTTCAACTTGTTCCATTAAAGGAGTTTCGCCATTTTTTATGGTCCAAATTCCACCATCTGATTCCTTTAAATAATGCGTTTGTAAATATTTAATCAAAGTTACATCGTCTTCTAAAGCTTGTTTTGCCGCATCAAATGAAGCATTGTCATCGTCTTTTTTACAAGAAAAAATCACAGCACTTACCGCGAGTATAAAAAATAAATTATTAAATTTCATTCAGGTTAATTTTTAAGGGCGCAATGTACAATTTTACTACCTTTGTTTAAAGAGAAAAGTTAAAATTTAACGTTATTATATGAGAATTGACAAGTATTTGTGGTGCATACGTTATTATAAAACCCGAAGTCTGGCTACAGAAGCTTGCAGAAAAGGCCATATTAAACTAAATGGAGACAATGTAAAGGCTTCAAAAATAGTTTTTACAGGTGAAAAACTAATTGTTAAAAAAAATCAAATCAACTATGAAATACAAGTCATTAATACACCCACAAACCGTGTTGGCGCTAAATTGGTTGATTTGTACAGAATAGATTTGACGCCGAAAGAGGAATTTGAAAAATTAGATTTACTGAAATATTCTAAAGATTATTACCGAAAAAAAGGTGTTGGAAGACCCACTAAAAAGGACCGACGCGATTTAGATGATTTACACGAAGAAGGAGAAGAAAATGAAGATTAATTTAGAAGGTAAAAAAGCGCTTGTTGGGGCGAGTACGCAAGGTTTGGGTAAAGCAATAGCTTTGCAATTGGCAAGTTGTGGCGCAACCATTACTTTAATGGCGAGAAATGAGGAAAAACTGAAAGCTACAATCGCAGAATTGGACACCAATTTCAACCAAAAACACAGCTATATTGTTGTTGATTTTTATGATTTTAATGATTTTGAAGCCAAAACTTCAGCATATTTTAAACATAATACCATTGATATTTTGGTAAATAATACCAATGGACCAGAAGCTGGCGGTGTTTTTGAAAAAAATATAAACGATTACCAAAAAGCTTTCGATTTGTTGTTTAAAACAACCTGTCATCTTACTTTGTTGGCTATTGAAAATATGAAGAAAAATAATTTCGGACGTATTATTAACACGGCTTCTTTAACGGTTAAAGAACCATTGCCGAATCTTGTTTTATCAAATACCATAAGGGCTGCGGTTGCCATTTGGGCAAAAACACTGGCAAAAGAAGTCGCTTCTTCTGGTATTACTGTAAATACCATTTTAACGGGACTTTTTGATACGGAGAGAATTCAGCAACTCAATAAAATTCAGGCCAATGCCAAAGGAATTTCTTTGAGTGAAAATTTGAAACAGATGACTAAAGAAATTCCCGCAGGCAGATTGGGAAACCCAGAAGAATTTGGTTATTTGGTGACATTTTTAGCCTCTAATTATTCCTCTTATATTACAGGAACCAATATATCAATAGATGGCGGATTGATTAAATCATTATAAAAATTATGAAATGAGCATAACGGAAGCTCAATACGAACATTAATGATGATATGCGAATTACATTTGACAAATAAAAAACAATAAGTATTTACAAATGAAATCACGATTTGATAAAATATATTGGGAAAACAAATATCATGAGAAAGCTACAGGCTGGGATATTGGCTATGCTTCTACTCCACTAAAGGATTATTTTAATCAGCTGACCAACAAAAAATTAAAAATTTTAATTCCAGGAGGAGGTAATTGTTATGAAGCCGAATATTTATTTGAGCAGGGATTTGAAAACATATTTGTGATTGATATTGCGGAACAGCCATTGAAAAATTTAAAAGCAAGATTTCCAAATTTCCCTGATCATCAGTTAATTCTAGATGATTTTTTTAATTATCATGGAAAATATGATTTAATTGTGGAACAAACTTTTTTCTGTGCTTTGGATCCTGTTTTGAGGCAAAAATACGCAGATAAAATGAATGATTTATTGGCAGAAAAAGGAAAATTGGCCGGACTTTTGTTCGATTTTGAACTTACAAAAGATGGCCCGCCCTTTGGCGGTTCCACAGTAGAATATTTACCTCTGTTTTCCGAAAAATTCATCATAAAAAAACTGGAAAGATGTTATAATTCCATACTGCCTAGAGCCGGAAGGGAATTGTTTTTTATCTTTGAAAAAAAATAAACACATGGAAAGTTCAATTATTTTAACGAACGAGCAAATTCAAAATAAAACACGACGAATTGCCTATCAGATCTACGAAGTAAATTTCAATGAAAAAGAAATTATTATTGCCGGGATTGCCGGGAATGGTTTTTTGTTTGCAAAAAAAATTGCAGAAGTTTTAACCAATATTTCCGATTTAAAAGTGGTTTTGTGTGAAGTTAAAATAGATAAAAAGCACCCGTTAAATGAGATCACAACTTCTATAAGTTCAAGTGAGTATAAAAATAAATCTTTGGTTTTGGTTGATGATGTTTTAAACTCGGGAACTACTTTAATTTATGGCATCAAACATTTTTTGGAAGTGCCTTTAAAACGTTTCAATACAGCGGTTTTAATTAACAGAAACCACAAAAAATATCCGGTAAAAGCCGATTTTAAAGGGATTTCTTTGTCAACTTCTTTGAAAGAGCATATCTCTGTGGTGTTTGATAAGAACAAGTCCTACGCAAGTTTAGCGTAATAACATTATTTCATCAACAATTTGAGTCAAATTTTTACCATTTACCAAAATGGTATGGTGGGCTTTTTCATAGTAAATAGCGCGTTCAAATAAATGTTTGGCAATATATTCTTTTAAGTTTTCTGCTCCAATGGCAGCAACCAAAGGCCGTTGTGAAGTTTCATTTTTTAATCTTTCAAAAATGGTGTCTATCGATGCTTTTAGGTAAAATGAAGAGGATTTGTTTGCAATAAAATCCATGTTGTTTCCATAGCAAGGTGTTCCCCCACCTAAGGAAAGCACAAAACTTTCTTTTGAATTAAGCAATTCCTGTAAATGGATACCTTCTTTTTTTCTGAAGTAAATCTCCCCTTTTGTTTCGAAGATTTGGGAAATGGACAATAATTCTCTTTCTTCAATAAAACTGTCTAAATCAATAAATTGACTGTTTAATTTTTCTGACAGAATCCTGCCAGAAGCCGATTTTCCGCTCGCCATATAACCCATTAAAACAATTTTCATAAACTAAATATTAGTGTGTAATATCTTAAAACAAATATCGTTTAAAAAACAATATAAAAAAACTTGTGGGGTACAACTATAGATGGTATATTTGCACTCGCGTTGAGAAAGAGGAATATTGACCTGGTAGCTCAGTTGGTAGAGCACCTCCCTTTTAAGGAGGTGGTCCTGGGTTCGAGCCCCAGCCCGGTCACAAAAAGTTAAGTTTAACCGCTTAGCTTTTTTTGTTTAAAACAATGCGCGTATGGCGGAATTGGTAGACGCGCCAGCTTGAGGGGCTGGTGTTCGCTTAGAATGTGCAAGTTCGAATCTTGTTACGCGCACTAACAATTGATAATTTACAATTGCTAATTATTAATTAAAAAGAACTAAACAATTAAACAGAACGGACAGCTTGCGAGCTGTCTGTTCTGTTCTGTTTAAATTTTAAAAATCTTAATTCAATTTGCGTTAGGGATTGCAGCGGAAAACCTTTTTAGCGATTTTTCAACGATAAAAAGTTTGTAACGAAAAGCCCGACCCGCAGGGGAACGCCCACATAATTAACAACAATTATGAAATTTTACGCTTAAATTTCTTGATAATCGGACTTATTTTTGATGTTGTAGGAATGGTATCTCCCAGTAAAAATCCCCAAGGTTTCAAGGGTTCTATATGATCGAAAATCACTTTTATAATGGCAAGTAGCGGAATTGACAAAAACATTCCTGATATTCCCCACAAAGCATTCCCTGCAAATACAACGAAGATTGCGAAAAGTGCGTTTATTTTTACTTTTGAAGAAACAATTAATGGTACTATGATGTTATTATCTATTAACTGAATAATATAATAAATTCCCAAAACGTATAAAGCATACATGCCTGTTGATTTGGTGGCCAAAGCGACTGCCATTGGCAAGGCAACTGCAACGAGACCTCCAATGTATGGGATTACGTTGAGCAATGCGCCGATAATACCGAGCAAAATAGCATATTCAATGCCAAGCGCAAAAAGTGCTGCGGTGTTTAAAATGGCCACAATGATGGCTTCAATTACCAATCCGGCAAGATAGCGTTGGATAACGGTTTTGGTTTCGGAAATAATTTCGCTAACCTGTTTTTGATCGCTACTGACAAATACCCGGTGTATAAACTCTATTAAAAGCTTGTTGTAATATAATAACAAAAATACATAAATAGGAACCAATAACATCACCATCAATCCGTTGCCTACTGCAAACATAGTTTTACCAACTTCTGCACCGCTCATGGTGAGAGAATCAGTTTTAGCGTTTGTGACCCATCTATTCACTTTCCAATGGTTCAGGTCGAAATAACGCGAGAGCCAACGGGTAAAATCATTAAGCAGCACAGAAAATTTTTCAACCATAATTGGCCAGGAATCAATAAAGATGCTTGCTTGTCTAAATATTAAGGCAGCTAATGAAGCTGTAATTAAAATGGTTAGGAATAATGTAAATGTAATGGCTATTACCCTGTTCATTTTCATCCTGACAAAAAAGTTGACAATAGGATAAAGCAAAACGGCAATCATGACTGAAAAAATGAGCGGAACAATAATGTCTTGAGCAATAGAAAGCATGCTTATAAACAAGAAAAGTCCTACTAAAATAATTGTAGCCTTTACATAAAAGGGCAAGTTGAAACTATTATTTGTATTCATCTCCTAAAAATATCAGTCAATAACTTGGCTGTTTTCGTTTTCATCATTTTCAGAAACTTTAGAAGCTGATTTGCTGCCAAAAAATTTAAAAATTTTATTACCCAATAATTTAATGCCTTCTGGGTTTTTTGTCACAAAATTTGTAATACCAAACATAACTGCTGATCCAAGAAGTTTTTTTATGGGACTTTTTACTACGCCCTGAAAAATTAATTTTGAAAGATAACCGGTTCCAAAACCAACAGAAGTGTTTAAAATACCATCTTTTAAAATGCTGGATTCGCCCAGGTCTTTTATAGTATTTAATATAATGTTTGCAGGCTTAATGCTATTATAAGCTGTTTGAAATTGTTCTTTCAATGCTCTTCCTTCCTCAGCTTGTTGATATTCTAAACGAAGAATGGCAGCTCTTAGATCGTGTTGTGTTTTTATAGGTTCCATAGGTTCGTTTATTTTAGTGCTTGTGAAATGATTAAATTGCTTAACGGTTTTTCTATCCATTTATGTAAAAAGAAATGCAATATGAGTCCGGCAATTAAGTAAAATGCTGCAACAATAAAAAATCCGTAATAAAACTTTCCAAGAAGTTCTCCTAGATACAATGCAACGCCAATGTTAAATACAAGAAGAAACATAGAAATCATGAGAATAACACTTATCCTTGCTACAACGGAAGTGGCCACAACAGTTGTTGTTTCCAATGCTTTAAGTTTAGAAACCTCATAGGTTATTTTGCCAAAAGATTCTGCTTTATCAAATAGTGTTTCAAATATGCTGGGCTTTAATTCCATAATCTGTTTTTTTTGCGACAAATTTACTTGTATCAGCAAGGTTTTTTGTCAGTTTTTGTTTATTTTTTATTTGTATTTACTCAAGAATATTTAAAATGTTTTTCCACCAATTCAGAAAAAATGCCATTTTTAAACGGTTTTGAAATATAATCATTAAATCCTGTTTCTCTCGATTTTTCTTTATCGCCCAAAAGCGCATAAGCAGTTTGGGCAACAATAATTACTTTTTTATTAAATTGTCTAATTTGTTTTGTGGCTTCATAACCATTCATTTCAGGCATTTTTAAATCCATTAAAATTAAATCAATGTCAGGGTTGTTATGACATATTTTTACAGCCTCTCTTCCATTTCTGGCAATTAAAACTTCTTTGGAATACTTTTTAATTTGTAATGCAATTAATTTCTCTGTTAATTCATCATCTTCAGTGATTAATATTTTAAGTTTGTTGGTTTTATTTTTTTCATCTAATTCAGCAACAGCGCCTTCATTAATTTTCTTTTCATTTTGTATAGCATTGTAAGGAATGGTAAAATAAAAAGTGGCGCCTTTTCCTTCTTCACTTTCAACCCAAATTTTTCCGCCTAACAATACAACGTAAGCTTTAGAAATTGCCAATCCCAAACCTGCTCCTTCATAATTTCGGCTAAGTGATTCATTGCCTTGTCTAAATCTTTCAAAAATAAATTTCTTTTGTTCCTGGCGAATGCCAACACCTGAATCTTTTACATAAAATTCGAGGAAATTGCCCTTTTTTTCACAACCAAATTCAATGGAACCTTTATTGGTAAATTTTATGGCATTTTTAACAAGATTTGTTAAAATTGCATAAAGTTTTTCCTTGTCGGTTTTTATCACAACATCTTTTTTCGACAACGAATTATTAGAGATAAATAGGATCCCTTTTTTATCGGTTTCTGACTTGAAGAAGTTATAAATATATGCAATTTGCTCATTTAGATTCGATTCTGAAATATGAACCTCTAAAATTCCCGATTCTATTTTTGAAATACTTATAATATCATTGATGATATTAAGCATCCGCTTTCCGCTATGCTCAATAATTTGAATATATTCCTGTTGCTTTTCTCCTGTAAGGTTAGGTGTTGTCAACAAACTTGCGAAACCCAAAATACCATTCATTGGTGTTCGAATTTCATGAGACATATTCGCTAAAAAAGCCGATTTTAAACGATCGCTTTCTTCTGCTCGTTCTTTGGCAACAATAAGTTCAGCAGCGCGTTTTTCTTTTTCTTCATTTTGAAACGCCAGTTCTTTGTTGGCAATAATCAACTCCGCAGCCCTTTTTTCTTTTTCTTCATTTTGAAACGCTAATTCCTTATTGGCAATGATTAACTCTGCGGCCCGTTTTTCTTTCACTTCATTTTGAAAAGCCAATTCCTTGTTGGCAATGATTAACTCTGCGGCCCGTTTCTCTTTAACTTCACTTTGAAAAAAAAGTTCCTCATTTGCAATCACCAATTCAGCTGCACGCTTCTCTTTCTCTTCATTTTGAAAAGCCAGTTCTTCGTTGGCAACCACCAATTCAGCAGCTCTTTTTTCTTTAACATTGTTTTGATAAGCCAATTCCTCATTGGCAATAATTAACTCTGCTGCTCGTCTTTCTTTTTCTCTATTTTGAAAAGCAAGTTCTTTGTTGGCAATAATTAACTCTGCCGCCCGTTTTTCTTTTACTTTATTTTGAAAAGCCAGTTCTTCGTTGGCAATAATTAACTCTGCCGCCCGTTTTTCTTTTTCTTCATTTTGAAATGCCAATTCCTTGTTGGCGATAACCAGTTCGGCTGCCCTTTTTTCTTTTTCTTCATTTTGAAATGCCAATTCCTTGTTGGCAATCACCAATTCAGCTGCCCGTTTTACTTTATCTTCATTTTGTAAAGCCAACTTTTTATTAGCAATAACCAATTCAGCAGCCCTTTTTTCTTCTGTTGTGTCCATAAAATTCATAATTTTGTGAATTAAAAAAACATTATACTACTGAATTGGTATCAACCTTAAATTCTTAGACTTTAACTTTTAAACGTCAGTACAATTTAAGTGATCTTCATATTTGCCCGTTAATAAATAAATAACATTTTATTTACGAACTTCACCATAAACTTCTTCCGCTTCATCATAAACTTCTTCTGCTTCAGCTATTTTATTTTTTGCCATTTTAGTGGCTTCTCCTTTCATTGATTCAAATTTCTTTGAGGCATTATCCACAAATTCATTGAATTTTTCTTCAAATTCTGTTATATAATCATTTCCTTTTTTAGAAATATTTTCTCTTGTTTTTGAACCTTTGTTAGGTGCAAATAAAATTCCTAAAGCAGCTCCAACTGCTGCGCTTGCCAATGTTACTAAAATTACTTGTTGTGCTTTCATGTTGTTTTATTTTTTTTAATAATTATTATTTACTACATGCAAAGTTGCTGCTATTACAGTCATTTTTTGTTACATAATTTTGATTCAGAATTACATGATTCACACATTTAATCAAAATAATCAGAAGTTAAGTTTGGGAAAAACATGTTATAATCAAAGAATTTAATGCTTAAACACTTCAATAATTTAATTTGGGCGTTCCCTTTCAGGTCGCGCTTTTCGTTATATCTTTTTCAGCGTTTCACGCCAAAAAAGTATGCCACTTCAATCGCTAACGCAAACAGATTTACAATGTAAGATTTGAATTTTGCAAACTTGTCCAATTATACAAGTTTTCATTACCTTTGCGACCTAATTTTCAAAAAATATCCATGGTTTCAGTAGAAGGGCTAAGTGTTGAATTTGGGGGAACAACGCTTTTTAAGGACATCTCTTTTGTGATAAACGAAAAAGATCGCATCGCCTTAATGGGAAAAAATGGCGCAGGAAAATCTACGCTGTTAAAAATAATTGCCGGACATCAAAAAGCTTCCGGCGGACGCATTTCTGTTCCTAAAGACAAAGTTACCGCTTATTTGCCGCAGCATTTAATGACAGAAAATGACCGAACTGTTTTTGAAGAAGCGTCTCAGGCTTTTTCTGAAATTCTTGCCATGCAAACCAACATGGATGAACTGAATCATCAGCTTACTGTTCGAACCGATTACGAATCTGAGGAATACTACAATATTATAGAACAGGTTTCTGCACTAAGCGAAAAACTTTACAGCAACGGCGAAATTAATTTTGATGCTGAGGTCGAAAAAATTATCTTGGGATTGGGCTTTGAACGCGCCGATTTTAACCGTCCAACTTCCGATTTTAGCGGTGGATGGCGTATGCGTATTGAACTGGCGAAAATATTGCTACAAAATCCCGACCTTATATTATTGGATGAACCAACAAACCACCTCGATATAGATTCAGTTCAATGGCTCGAAAATTTCTTGGTAAACAGCGGAAAAGCCGTTATTGTTATTTCTCACGACCGTGCTTTTGTGGATCGCATCACTACCAGAACCATTGAAGTTACGATGGGACGCATTTACGATTATAAGGTTAATTATTCCAAATACCTTGAACTACGCAAAGAACGCCGCGAACAACAACAAAAACAGCTGGATGAGCAACAAAAAATAATTTCCGATACGCAAGAATTCATAGACCGATTTAAAGGAACTTACTCAAAAACATTGCAAGTGCAATCGCGCGTAAAAATGCTCGAAAAGCTTGAAATTGTTGAAGTTGATGAAATAGATACTTCTCATTTAAAACTTCGTTTTCCGCCTTCTCCCCGCTCAGGAACTTATCCTATAACTGCTGAAAATGTTTCAAAAACTTATGACAAGCATCTTGTGTTTGATGATGCTACTTTTGCGATTCAACGCGGTGAAAAAGTTGCTTTTGTCGGAAAAAATGGTGAAGGTAAATCCACTTTCATAAAAGCCATTATGGGCGAAATTGAGCACGGTGGCAAACTAACGCTCGGCCACAATACGATGATTGGTTATTTTGCCCAAAACGAAGCTTCTTTATTAGATGAAACTTTTACCGTTTTTCAAACCATAGACAACGTAGCAAAAGGCGATATCAGAACTAAAATAAAAGATTTTTTGGGCGCTTTTATGTTTGGCAGCGAAGATTGGGACAAAAAAGTAAAAGTGCTTTCGGGTGGAGAACGCACGCGATTGGCAATGATTAAATTGTTGCTTGAACCGGTAAATCTTTTAATTTTGGATGAGCCCACAAACCATCTCGATATGAGAACCAAAGATATTTTAAAGCAAGCGCTTATGAATTTCGACGGAACATTGATTCTTGTGTCGCACGACCGCGACTTTTTAGACGGAATGGTGAGCAAAATATATGAATTTGGGAACAAACGTGTGAATGAGCATTTTGAAGGAATACAGGAGTTTTTGGAACGCAAAAAAATGGTTCGTTTAAATGAGTTGGAGACAGCCGTTAAAAAATAAATTTTATAAAAATTTTGAAAGAAAAAATCAGCATTTTGGGATGTGGTTGGCTTGGAAAACCATTGGCCTTAAGTTTAATTAAGCAAGGTTTTAAAATAAATGGGTCCACCACTTCTGAAGAAAAACTAGGAGAATTTCAAGAGATTGGAATAACGCCCTTTTTAATAAGTATTGACTATTTAACGCACAATATTTTAGCATTTTTAGAATCGGAAATCTTAATTGTGGCCTTACCTTCCAAAGATATTGAGGGATTTAGAAATTTGATTGGTCAAATTCAAAAATCACCCGTAAAAAAAGTCATTTTCATCAGTTCCACTTCGGTTTATGGAAATTCAAATAAAATGGTCACAGAAGAATCTGAAACACTGCCTTCTGCTTTAACAACCATAGAAATGCTTTTTAAAAGTTCATCCTATTTTGAAACCACCATTATTCGTTTTGCAGGTTTGTTTGGCTATAACAGAAAACCGGGTAATTTTTTTAAAAACGGACGAAAAATTCCAAATCCCGGTGGATTTGTCAATATGATTCACCAAGATGATTGTGTTCAACTTATTGAGAAAATCATCGAAAAGAATGCTTGGAATCAAATATTTAACGGTTGCGCGGACACACACCCAACAAGAAGGGATTTTTACACAAAATGCACTTTAGATATTGGAATTGAATTTCCTGAATTTGAAGAAGTTACTGAAACGCAACAAAAAGTAATTTCAAACAAAAAATCCAAAGAAATATTGGATTTCAAGTATCAATTTAGCGATCTTTTAAAGTTGAATTACGGAGAATTATAGCTTTAGTTTTTGCCTAATTTCAATAAAAAAATTAGTTTGTTTCGGCTTCAATATTCAGTTCGGGAATACTGTTTATAGCTATTTCAACAGCAATTTCATTTCTGCGATTCAATAGTTGAAAAGGCGGATTGTACCCAAAATAACTAAAATTATTAAAATGCGTTATTTGGTTTTCTTTCAAAAGTTCTTTTAATTTGGCGGTATATTCCTTTATTTTTTTGTCGTTAGACCAGCCACCAAAAGATATTGTTGCCACAAATTTTTGCTTTTCAGTCTTGAATTTAACATCTGTATTGTTTGGTTTTGGCAAATCGTCCAATTTATATTTCGAAGGAACCATAAATTGCATGGTTACGGGTTCATTTAAATTTACGACAACGGGAGAAGTCATCGCTATTGATTCCTTTTTCTCATTGCCGCCAAAAATATAGCCAGCCAAAGATTTAAAGCCGCTACCCGAACTTTCCTGATAAGAACCCGTTTTCATAGTTACATAAGAAAAATTGGCCTCTTCATATTTCCTGATTTCAAAGTGATCATATTTTTTAAGCACTTTATAAGAATATATTTCAATATCGCTCGTAGTTCTTAATAAAATAAATTGGCCAACAATAAAAATAATTCCTAAAGAGGCTCCTATTATAAGTAAAATCTTCATCATTTTCATTAATTAGGTTACTTTACTAAGTTAACAATTTTATCGCTTAAAGGCTCTGTAATGCTGTAAAAAACGTCGATTAATTTTCCGTTTTCATCCACTAAATATTTCTGAAAATTCCATTTTACACCGCTGCTCATAACGCCGTTCATTTCTTTTTGCGTTAGCCAAGCATACAACGGATGCTGGTCTTCTCCTTTTACGTCTATTTTTTCTGTCATTAAAAAATCAACGCCATAATTTTTTTCGCAAAAACTTTTAATTTGTGCTGTTGTTCCAGATTCTTGCTCGCCAAATTGGTTGCAAGGCAAGCCAACAACCACCAATTTGTCTTTGTAGGTTTCGTGTAATTTTTGCAAATCCTTATATTGAGGGGTAAATCCGCACTCAGAAGCTACATTAACAAAAAGGATTTTCTTCCCTTTGAACTGATTTAAATCTATCTTTTCACCGGTTAAACTGTTGATTGCTATATCGTACATATTTGTAGGTTTTATTGGAGTCTTTTTTTCTTGTCCACAGCTTGTGAACATTGAAGTAAAAATCAAAAGAATTGTTGTTATTTTTAGTGTTTTCATTTTTTTAAATTTTAAACGTTACAATACCGCAATCTAAGTTAAATATTTGGCCGGAAATAGCGCTTGCATTTTCAGAAATTAAAAAATCTGCCAAAGCTGAAACATCATTGGTATTCAAATATCTTTTTAAAGGGTGTTTTTCTGCAATTACTTCCTTCATTTTATCGTTACGCAAAATTTTTGAAACCAAATCAGTATCCGTAACTGTCGGCGCAATGGCATTGACTCTAATTGCTGGAGCCAACTCTGCTCCAAGCGATTTTGTCAATCCGTCTATGGCCGATTTTGACGCGGCAATACTGGCGTGATAAGGCATTCCCAATTTTGTGGCAACCGTGCTAAATAACAAAATATTAGGATGTTTTCCGTTTTTGAGAGGTTTCAGGTATTTTTTAATGGTTTTTACAGCTCCAATCACATTTATCTCAAAATCTGTCCTAAAATCTTCCAATGATAAGGTAGAAATTGGTTTTAAATTTACACTTCCCGGACAATATATTAACGTATCAATTGATTCAATATCAGGCAATTCATCATTTAATACATCACAATTGTAATGTGTTAAATTTGGATGACTGATTTCAGGCGCCGTTCTGCTTATGTTGTAAACGATGTTGTTCAGATGCAATTGGGAAGTTAAAATAGCATTTCCTATTCCTTTGCTTCCTCCAATGATAACTATGATTCTCATTTTAATTATTTTAATTGATATAATAGCATGAAAAATACCGTATAATTTTAACTGTTCTTAATATAATTTTGAAGTTCCGCTATTTTTTG
This sequence comes from Gelidibacter sp., assembly GCA_010906935.1. Lineage (GTDB taxonomy): Bacteria > Bacteroidota > Bacteroidia > Flavobacteriales > Flavobacteriaceae > Lutibacter. Next base: position 12,155 of record JAAFHC010000018.1, on the reverse strand, counting down.
CGCATTTTTGAAAGCACCACCATAATATGTGGTGATTGTGGTAGAAGTATCGTCTTTGATTCCTCTTGAACACACACATAAATGTTTGGCATCAATAATAACCGCGATATCTTCCGTTTGTAAAATATGCTCCAAATCTTTCCCTATTTGGTTGGTAAAACGTTCCTGAACTTGCGGTCTTTGCGCATAATATTGAACAATCCTATTGAGTTTAGACAAACCAATTACTTTTCCAGATGAAATATAAGCCACATGGGCTTTGCCAAATATCGGCACGAAATGGTGTTCACAATTTGAATAAAATGTGATATTTTTTTCTACCAACATTTGATTGTATTGGTATTTATTTTCAAACAATGACATTTTAGGCTTGTTTTTTGGATTCAAACCCGAAAATATTTCATCAATATACATTTTTGCAACTCTTTCAGGTGTTCCTTTAAGAGAATCATCATTCAAATCCATTCCCATAACATCCATAATTTCAGCGAACAATATCGAAATTTTTTCTTTTTTTTCGTCGTCTGAAATTTCAAAGGCATTGCTTTTCAAAGGAGTTTCCAAATTGGTGTACAAATGATTATCGCCTATGTCATTGATAGAAAAATCATCAAATAAGTTGTTTTCTTCAAGCTCAAGCAGGGTATTCGACATAATTTTTTCTTGTTTCATAAATTCTTATTTTAAGTTCTAAATCATCAGGAAGTTTATTCCTTAATAAATTATAAATCACAAACGCGATATTCTCGGCGGTGGGATTTAAAGTTTTAAATTCTGCGACTTCTATGTTTAAGTTTTTGTGGTCAAATTTATTAATGACGGTATTTTGTATGATATCGGATAATATTTTCACATCAATTACATAACCTGTTTCCAAATCACAAAATCCGGTTACGCAAACTTCTAAATCATAATTATGTCCGTGAAAATTTGGATTGTTGCACAGGCCAAAAATCATTTGATTTTTTTTATCATCCCAATTTGGATTGTGTAACCTGTGTGCAGCATTAAAACTTTCTTTTCTGTAAACTGATGTCTTAAGTTGATTGTTCAAAATATTTTGTTTAATTTTTGTATGACAAAGTTAAACAAAAAATTATAAATAACAAATACAGTAGCAATTAATTATCTATGGTAGAATTGGCAAAACTTATACTTTGAATTAAAAAGTTGGTCGCACCCATTGTAACCATTGGAAAAAATTAAATGATTTTAATCTTTGAAGAAATCTAAATTAATTTTTAATTGGTCGTTTTCAGCAAGGTGTAAGCAATAAACAACAAAAAATAAATGACCAAATAAAATCTGTAAAAATTTCTGAACTTTAAATATTGCTTATTTTCAGGATAAATATTTCCGAAAAGCGCCTTTATTTCTTTATAAAACAACGGTTTTATATTGATGGTCCAGCTGTTGGTATCATAAACAATTTTACGAAATTTACTCCGATACATTGTAAGAGTAAGTCCCCACACAATAAATAAAATTAGCCAAATATGTTTTGTGAGTTCCATTTAAAATTTACTTTTTGGGAAACCAAGGAAAAAATGACGGAGTTTTTTCAACATAATCTTTGTATTGGGGTTTGGTATTTTTCAAGGATTTCTCGAGTAAAGAAACGCCTGAAACTTTCACAATTAACAAAGTCATTAATAAGGAACTTAAAAGCGGCAAATAACTTCCTGTTGCTACAGAAAACAATCCGAAAGCCCACCAAACAGCAGCATCCCCAAAATAATTTGGATGGCGCGTGTATTTCCAAAATCCGGTATTTAAAACTTTTCCTTTATTCTTTGGATCGGATTTAAACTTGGCCAGTTGAAAATCGCCACCTGCTTCAAAAGAAAATCCTATGATCCAAATGATGATGGCCGCATAATCAAAAAAGTTTAATTCGCTTCCTCCGGAATAGAACTGAGCACTCAACAAGGGCGCTGAAATTAACCATAATAAAACACCTTGAAGCAAAAATACTTGGAAAAAGCTAATCCACCAATAACGTTTTTCACCAAAATCCTTTCTAAATTGTTGGTAACGAAAGTCTTCTCCTATGCCTAAATTACGCCATCCCAAATAAATTGAGAGACGCAATCCCCAAATTATAAGTAAGGTTAAAACAATTAATTTCCTAATTTCCAATCCATCAGTTTTATAGAAAAAAAAGACACCTGCAATCACAAAACCAAATCCCCAAAATGGATCAACAATACTTGCGTTTTTAATGAATAGGCTTACAATCCAGAGAAATGTCATTGCAAATATGACAATTAACAAGCCCGAAAAATATAATTCTAAATAACCCATAGCTTAAATTTTTAGTTTTGAATATGTTGATTTTCCTATCAAATTAATTCTTTTTATAATGCTGCAAATATATATAATGTTTAATAATATATTATATTTATTGAACAAAATAATCTATCTTCGCATTTTTATTTTTAATCTTTACATAAAAATAGTAAATATTGCATTCAACAAGAAAATTTATTTTAAAAATGAACTATTTTCTTTGTAAATTTAAATTATGAAAATATTACTTACCGGAACTACGGGTTACATAGGAAAAAGGTTGTTGCCAATTCTGCTTGCTGAAGGCCACGAAGTGATTTGTTGCGTGCGCGATAAGAAACGAACTGACTTAAGCAATTTTGATGGGGAAAATATAAAAATTATTGAGCTCGATTTTTTGGATGAAAAATCACTTGATATCATTCCAAAAGATATTGACGTGGCTTATTATTTAATCCATTCTATGTCGGTAAGCACCGATGATTTTGACACTTTGGAAGAAATTTCTGCAAATAACTTCAGAAACAGCATTCAAAAAACAAATGTCGAACATGTTATTTATTTAAGCGGCATTGTAAATGAGCAGGAATTGTCAAAACATTTAAGCTCCAGAAAAAATGTTGAAGATATTCTTGGGTCAGGAACCTTTAATTTAACTACGTTACGCGCCGGTATTATTGTGGGATCTGGAAGTGCATCTTTTGAAATTATGCGCGATTTGGTGGAAAAATTGCCCATTATGGTTACGCCTAAATGGTTAAACACAAAATCTCAGCCTATTGCTATTAGAAATGTTCTAGAGTTTTTGAAAGGAGTTATACTTAATGAATATACCTACAATAAAAGTTTTGATATTGGCGGACCAGAAATATTTACTTATAAAGAAATGCTGTTAACGTTTGCAGAAGTTCGTAATCTGAAACGAACCATCATTACTTTGCCAATCATGACGCCAAAGCTATCCTCCTATTGGCTTTATTTTGTGACTTCAACTTCTTATAAATTGGCTATAAATCTTGTGGACAGCATGAAAGTTGAAGTAATTTGCAAGGAAAATGATTTGGCTGAGCGACTTCATATAAAATTAATACCTTATAAAGAAGCCGTTAAACTGGCATTCGACAAAATTGACCAGCAAGATGTGATTTCAAGCTGGATTGACGCACAATCGAGTAACGTTCTTGCCAAAGGAATTTCAAATTTAATTGAAGTCCCAACTTTCGGTTGTTTTCAGGACAAACGTGAAAAAGTAGTTAAAAACGAAAATGAAACAGTTGATAAAATTTGGGCTATTGGAGGTGAAAATGGCTGGTATTATGGAAATTTTTTGTGGGCTATGCGTGGATTTATGGATAAACTTTCCGGCGGAATCGGTTTAAGAAGAGGAAGAAAAAGCCACAACAAACTTTCCGTTGGCGATGCGCTCGACTTTTGGCGGGTTTTATATGCCGATAAAAAGGAAAAAAGATTGCTGCTGTATGCTGAAATGAAACTTCCCGGTGAAGCTTGGCTTGAATTTAAAATAGAAAACAACAAGTTGTATCAAACCGCTACATTTAGGCCGCTCGGACTCTGGGGAAGAATTTATTGGTACTCAGTTTTGCCATTTCACGGATTTATATTTAAAGGAATGATCAATAAATTAACAGAATAAGAATGGGATTTTACCAACTGAAACAAACACAAAGAATAAAAGGAACTATAGATGAAGTTTGGAATTTCATTGCTTCACCTGATAATTTAAAAAAAATTACGCCAGACTATATGGGTTTCGACATTACTTCGGGCGACTTGCCAGAAAAAATGTATCCCGGAATGATTATTTGTTATAAGGTAAGTCCGCTTTTGGGGATTAAAATGAATTGGCTTACAGAAATAACACAGGTTAACGAAAAGAAATTTTTTATTGATGAACAACGCGTTGGCCCCTACAAAATATGGCACCACCAGCATCATATTGAACCCATTGAAGGCGGTGTTTTAATGACAGATATTGTTACCTATCAGCCTCCAATGGGTTTTTTGGGTTCCATAGCCAATACGCTGATTATTAAAAATAAACTGGCTGAAATTTTCGACTACAGAAAAAATGTGCTCAACCAAATTTTTGGAGAACTGAAATAATAATTTTTTACTGCAGCATTTTTAATCCTATTTAGTATTTCTTGGCAAAGCCTCTTCAGGAAATGGAAAAATAATAGTTGAATTCTTTTCAGCAGCAATATTTGCTAAGGTTTGATACAATCTTAATTTAATTGCCGATGGCGATTGATCTATCAATTTCCCAGCCTCTAACAACTTGCCGGCTGCTTGTTCTTCTGCTAGTGCCAAAATAATTCTGGCTCTTCTGGATCGTTCAGCTTCTGCTTGACTGGCCATCATTCGCCTCATGTTTTCAGGTAATTGAATGTCTTTAATTTTAACATCAATAATCACAATACCCCAATCTTTGGTTTCCTGTTCAACAATTCCTTTTATATTCTTTCCCATTTCTTCTCTTTTAGATAAAATAGTGTCCAATTCCACTTTTCCGCAAACATCTCTCAAAGCTGCTTGTGACAGTTGTGTGATAGCGAATTTGTATTCTTCAACCTGTAAAACAGCCTTTTCCGGGTCATCAATTTTGAAAAATACAACACCATCAATACTGCAAGGCACATTGTCTGCTGTCATGACTTCCTGAGAATCAATATTAAAGGTAATAACACGAATATCAACAGTTTGAACTGTTTCAACAATTGGAATAATCCATCGGAATCCAGGCTCTAAAATTTCAACATATTTCCCAAATCTAAATTTTAACGCTCTTTTATATTCAAAAATAATTCGTATTCCGCTAAATAAAAACAATACAATAATAACTATGAAAAATACTGATGGGTACATAATTTATGGTTTAAAATTAATAAATTGAGGTTTTTAATGCTCCTAATAAACTATATAAAGGCTGAAATTTATAGAGGGGATATCAATTATTTAGACTTAAAAATTTTAGCAATAAAAAAATTCTTTTTTTATGCTATTTACGGTCTTTTTAAAATTACGAAATTTTATGGGAATGGCAAAAGAAAAAATGAGCTTATAAAATTTTTTTAAATTTTTACTGAAGCATTTTTATGGCCGCTTCGGCACAACGTTCACCATCCATAGCGGCAGAAACAATTCCACCAGCATAGCCTCCACCCTCTCCGCATGGGAAAAGTCCGGCAATTTCAGGATGTTCTAAATTTTCTTTTCGTGGAATATTCACAGGTGAAGAAGTTCGTGATTCAACGCCCACCACATTGGCTTCTTCGGTATAAAACCCTTTCATTTTTTGTCCGAATTCCATAAATCCCGTTCTCAACCTTCCTCCTATAATTTTTGGTAATAAAGAGTGTAAAGGCGCCGATTTTAATCCGGGCTGATAAGAAGTTACATTCAAACTTGTTGACAATCGGCCTTCCACAAAATCTGTTAGTCGCTGTGCAGGAGCGGCCTGACTTCTTCCGCCAGCTAAAAAGGCCAACTTTTCCAAATCTTTTTGAAATTCCAATCCTTTTAAAACGCCAAATTGTTCGTATTTGTACAAATCTTTTTCGGCATTAATTTCCACCACAATCCCCGAATTGGCAAACTTGCTGTTTCGTTTAGAAGGCGACATTCCGTTTACCACCACTTCTCCTGGAGCAGTTGCGGCAGGCACAATGAATCCGCCAGGGCACATGCAAAATGAATACACACCTCTGTCATTTACCTGATGAACCAAACTGTAAGCAGCCGGCGGCAACAATTCATTGCGTTCATCTTCACAATGATATTGAACAGAATCAATAATTTGCTGTGGATGTTCAACGCGAACGCCCATGGCAAAAGATTTGGCTTTTAAAAAAATATTTTTTCTGTGCAGCAAATAATAAATATCACGAGCCGAATGTCCGGTTGCTAAAATCAACGCTTCAACTGGCATTTCAGTGTCATTTTGTAATTTAATAGCTTTCAATTTATGGTCCTTTATAACAAAATCCACCACCCTGCTTTCAAAGTGAATTTCACCTCCGTATTTTAAAATCGTTTCCCTTATGTTTTCGACAATTTTAGGCAATTTATTGGTCCCAATATGTGGATGCGCATCCACAAGAATTTGCTCAGTTGCGCCGTGAAATACAAAGTTTTCAAAAATCCTTCGAACATCTCCGCGTTTTAAACTACGTGTGTACAATTTTCCGTCGGAATAAGTTCCTGCTCCGCCTTCACCAAAACAATAATTGGAATCTTCATTAACAATATGAAACTGATTGATAGCGCGTAAATCTCGCCTTCTTTCCTTAACTTTTTTTCCTCTTTCCAACACCACAGGTTTATAGCCCAATTCAATACAACGCAAAGCGGCGAACATTCCTGCTGGTCCAAAACCAATAATATGTATTTTTTTAGCGGAATGCACCTCTTTATATTCAAATGAATATTCAGTAGATTCAGGCATTTGCTCACGAATATATACCGCGACTTTATAATTAAAAAATATTTCAGACTTTCGGGCATCAATAGATTTTCTTAACACTTTTACAGCATTGATATCTTTTTGGTCAATACCTAACAAGCGTGCGGACTTTTTCTCTAAAATACCTTCTAGCTTCTCTTCTTGAAGAGGAATCCGAAGTTGTATGTTTTTAATCATAAATGCAAAAATACTTAAATTTCAAAGAAAAAGCTATTTGCTTACCATCGTTTTTATTTCAGTATTAATAAGGTATTTGGCCTAAACTATTTGTTTTCATTTAGCGCAGATTACTCCATTTTTTCAATATTTATGCATTAAAATTTCATTTGGTTCTGTCTCTACTAAAACTGAAAATAAATAAACTGTTCGCCACTACCTTGAGCTATTGCAATCAGCAAAAACATAAATGCCCAAACAATTCCCAAAATCCAAGGAGACGTTTTTAAGGAAACTTCTTTTAAGGAGGTATTTCTCATAAACCAATGGCAGATAAACATTAAACCAACAACCACACAAACTTTTAAAATATCGAAGCTCTGCAATATTTTTTCGCCATCAGCATTTAAAAACAACATAGAATTAATCATATTCCAAGCAGTTTTAAATTCCCGTGCTCTAAAAAATACCCAAGTGAAGTTTACGCAAGTAAACGTTACAAAAGCCAAAAACATACCATTCCACACCGTAATTTTAAACGGAATATATCGCTTTTGAAGTTTCTCCAATATCAAATAAACGCCATGCAAACCGCCCCAAACCATAAATGTCCAAGCGGCACCATGCCAAAGGCCACCTAATAACATGGTAATCATAAGTGCGGCATACATACGTGTAACGCCAAATCGATTTCCTCCTAATGGAATGTATAAATAATCTCTTAACCAACTTGATAATGTGATGTGCCATCTGTTCCACAAGTCTGAAAACCCTAATGATGCATAAGGATACCTAAAGTTATCGGGCAATACCATTCCTAACATGAGTGCAATTCCAATTGCACAAGTTGAATATCCTGCAAAATCAAAAAATATTTGTCCGGAAAATGCCAAAGTACCCGACCAAGCATCCCAAAAATTCAACACCTTTTCCGATCCAAAAACAGTGTCGGCAGTGTCAGCCAATAAGGTATCTGCCATAACCACTTTTTGAAACAAACCTATGGTCAACAAAAACAGCCCCCAAATAAACTGGTTTACAGTCGCTTTTTTTTCTTCATAAAACTGAGATATTAAATCACCGGCTCTTACAATTGGCCCTGCAACCAATTGCGGAAAGAAGGTCACATAAAGCGCAAAATCCAAGAAGGTTTTTGCCCGCTGTGTCTTTTTATTGTACATATCTATGGTATAAGACATGGTTTGAAAGGTGTAAAATGAAATTCCCATAGGCAAAATAATATCCATTTTTTGAGGATGATAATAGATATCTATTGAATTTACCATTGCTGTGAAATTTTCCAACAAAAAATTTCCATATTTAAAAAACGCCAAAAAACCTAGATTTATGAACATGCTCAAGAGCAACCACAAATTTCGTGCTTTTTGATTTTCTTCTGTGGCCAGTTTTTTCCCGGTAATCCAATCGACCATAGTTGAAATCCAAAGTAAAATAACCAAAGGCGGATTCCATAGTCCGTAAAAAACATAACTAGCAAAAAGCAGCATTCTTTTTTTATTGGTCCAGCTAAATAGTTTTAAATAATATAGTGCCAATACGATGACTAAAAATACAGCGAAGCTTAATGAATTGAATAACATAATTAGTTGGTTTTATAGTTGGTTAATGCACCATCTTTTAACATTATTTTCACCAATTCCGTAGTGAAAAATTGCGCATCGGTTGCCGATAAATGGGACCATTCCGGACAATCTAAATTTTTAAATTGTTCATAATCTTCAAAGTGGTAACTTTTCACTTTTGCCTGTTGCACCAAATCATCGTAAAATTGACTTCTTGGCAAACCCATATTTTCTCCCATTCTAACACCGCCACTTGAAGGGCATCTCACCAAAATAACTTTTCCGCCTCTTGCTTTAAATTTCTTAAGATCGGCCAAAAAGAAATCCATCGTCGATTTTTTATCAGGTGGCGGCGCGCCTCTGCCAAAAAACATCCATACTTTTTTTATGGAATTGGCATAAGCGGTATCGATGACCGCAATTTCTTTCATTTTCAAATTTCTATCTCTTGCTATTTCTCCAAACTCATGAAAAGGCGGCATAGGATCAAAAACCCGTTCTCCTATTTTGATTTTCCCTACCAATTCTTTTAATTTTAAACCATCAACCCCTTCATCTTCACTTAAAAACGCAAAATTTTCTTGAAGCGGAATTGATAAGGCGTGATTTGATCGTTGTGCATAGGTTCTTTTATGATAATAATCAATTCTCGATTGTGGCCATTCCCATGGTCGCGCTTTTGGAAATGTGGTAGAAAAAAATAAACCTGGTGTTACACCAACCAAAATGGTTCCTTTAAAATCTGTTTTTTCAACAATATCGTGAAAAACCGGCAAGGGCGAAGAGCCTACACAAGCTAACTGAATTGGGCGTTTTCCGGTTTCATTTTCCCATTCATTTAGTTGAATATCAAAGAGTACCCGTGAAGAACCTATAAGTACAACATCCTGATCATTTGCTTTTTCTACCCGAGATCGCTGTACTGACCACAAACTTTCGTTGTCATCTAATGTTGGATAAAAGCCTTGAGAACGCCAATAAAGTTCCCAAGCGCCTAGGCCAATTATGCTTAATGCAAAAGCAATAATTAAGGTTTTTTTTAAATGCATAATGGTTGATTTTTTTGGTTGGTTGGCACTTTATATCAGTTAAAATTTTTCGTCATTCACAACTTTTATAAATTTAATTAGTCCATTTTTGATGTTTGTTTTTCATGACATCTCACTAAAAGAATTATTAAAAAAATTAAATAATAAATGTTGTTGTTTAGTAGTGTCTTTATTATTTGCATTTTATTATTTATTAAGCGTTACATTTTGCATAATTAAATTTTCTTGAGCAATGATAAATCCATCGATGCGTTTTTTATGTTGCATAAAATTTATAAATTGTATAAAAATAAGCATCACTAAAGGCAGAATTGCAATCCACAAAAAAAGTTGTTCCCAACTCATGTTTTCTTTTAAGGGTCCTACTAGACCTGCTCCCCAGGCTCTTCCCATATTGGAAAGCGCCATAAATAAAGTGAATTGTGTTGCCGCTACTGTACTCCAGCATAATTGCATACAAATAGCAAATATGGCAATGTAAAGAAATGTAGCAACAGCAGAATACACTACAATAAAAATATAGATGAGTATATTATTACTCCATAACATTGGCAATAATGCAAAACTTGTTAACATGACTATAAAAAAAATAAGATAAACAGATAACATTCTTCTTTTACCAAAAAAATCAACCAAAGCTCCGCCCACAAACAGCCCCAGAGAACCTCCTATAATAGTGCTTATGGAAAGAACTTCTGAATAAGAGGTATTTGTCCATCCTAATTCCTGAATTGTAAAAATCGGCAACATTGTATCTATTAAACCATAAGCAATACCAATGATAAAAATAGAAATCCCCATAATTATACTTGAAGGAAGTTTAACAACTTTTAAAAGACTTTTTAAGATCTGACTCCAGCTATGCAATTGTGAGGTTTTAGATGCCGGTGACGCCTCCCCATTTGTCCAAGGCATTATTTTTTCACCGGGCCGTTCTCTAAAAAATATTGGAACCAACATAATCAATCCCACTGCAATGGATAAAGAAGCTACTGCTGTTGAAAATCCAATGATATTTATTAAGGAGGTGCCAATAATTAATGACAATGCCGTGCCTATGGTTTTTGAACCCCACATAATGCCATTGGCTCTGGCTTGTTCCTGTTGCGGAACAACATCTATCGCCATTCCATCTGTTGCAACATCCTGAAATGCGCCAAAAAAGCTGATAAAAAATCCGGCAAGCATTAATCCCTTTAAATTATTAAGCGGGTCATTCACAAAGGCAATGCTTAAAAAACTTAAGATCAAACCCAATTGCCCAAAAATTACCCAAGGTCTTTTCCTTCCCATTGATAAAATGGTATAGCGATCCATCAATGGGGCAATCAGGATTTTAAAACTCCATGGAATTCCAATAACTGCAACAAAGCTGCCTATTTCCATAGGTGTTTTTCCGTTCATCGCCATCCAGGCAGGAATAGCGAAAAAGGTGATTCCTTCCGGGATTCCTTGCGCTATATAAAGCGCTGAAAAATTCAGGTATCGTAAAACAGTATTCTCTGTTAAAAACAGGTTGCTTTTTTCCATAAATGCTTTTGCACGCTTCATTGTCTTTATATTTTTAGTTAATTTGTCATTTTACTTCATTGGCTTTTAAAACCCTTAAAAAATTACCGCCTAATATTTTATTGATATCTTTTTTACTGTAACCTTTTTCTACCAAAGTTTTTGTAATAAGTGGATAATTGGTTACATCATCCAATTCTTTAGGAGATGATTCAATACCGTCAAAATCGGAACCGATGCCAACATAATCTAAACCAACTAATTTAATAATGTATTCAATATTGTCTATTACCGCAGAAAATGGCGCTCGCAAAGGTTCAACTTCATTTTTATATTTATTAAATAAAAAATTATCTATTTGGAATTCATTCATGCCACTTGTGGTTAAAGTTTCAATTTCTTTGGCATGTTTTGCGTAAAAAACACCTACTTTTTTTAGATAATTGTTATCCAAAAAAGCGGAATAAAAATTAACCTGAATAACACCGCCATTTTTGGCCATGGCTTTTATTTGTTCGTCGTTTAAATTTCGTTGGTGTTGACATAAAGCATAAACAGCGCTGTGTGAGGCAATTATTGGTTTTGTGGTGGTATTGATTACATCCCAAAAAGTTTGAACGCCTACGTGTGAAATATCTACCATCATACCCAATGCATTCATTTTTTGCACCACCTGTTTTCCAAAATCTGATAAACCACTTTTTGTCAAATCATTATGGTAGGTCTCATCATAAGCGCTTGTTGCCCAATCTGTTGAATTGTTCCATGTAAGTGTCAAATATCTTGCGCCACGATTGTAGAAAACTGCCAATTTATCCAAATCATTTTCTATCATATGTCCGCCTTCCACCCCAAACATAGCGGCTATTTTTTGTTGATTTACAACTTTATTCAATTCTTTGCTGTTGGCTACTTTAACAATTTTATCAGGATTTCTTTTTAGCACGGCATCCAAGGAATCCATTTGCCGATTCGCAAATTCATAAGGGTTTTTTTTATCGCCGTCGCAAAACACCGAAAAGAGCTGAACATCAACTCCTCCTTTATTTAACCTTGCCAAATCAGAATGCGTTTTTCCGCTTAAAT
>JAAFHC010000017.1 GCA_010906935.1 Gelidibacter sp. | reverse complement strand
CGGGTTATGAATTATTAAATTACAATCTTAAAAAAGGTAAACAATTGATAATTAGAGTGCTTTAATTTAATATTTGTGGAAATCGTACTCGATTTCGTACTCGTTTGTTAAACAATATTTGTACTGCAATTTACTTAAAAACAGTCAGTTATTATAATTATTCTTAATTAATTGCAATTTACAAACCATAAATTTTTAGATATTGGCTTTTTCATCAAATTTTGAGGAAGTTGCATAGTTAGTAATGTATTTTAGTATTTTAAGGTTATAGCCTTAAAATAAAATTTGTTTTTTAAGGTTATAACCTTATATTTGTGATATAATTTTAAGGCTATACCCTTATGAAAAATGCAAATAGATTATTATTATTAGACCAAACAGAGCGAAAATTAGCTCCATTTAAAGAGTTAGGAACAATAATCATACCTCCAAATGGGTGGATACATACCATTCGTACAACACTCAAAATGTCATTAAGACAGTTGGGTAATCGTTTAAATATTACTGCCCAAAGTACCAAGGAAATTGAGGAAAGGGAAGCCAATGGAACAATTACATTAAATTCATTAAGCGAAACTGCACGTGGGTTGGATATGAAATTGGTATATGGTTTTGTCTCTAAACATAATAGTTTGGAGGAAATGATAGAACAAAGAGCACAAGAAATTGCAAGACAAATTGTGATGCGTACTAATGTAACGATGACTTTGGAAGACCAACAAAATTCTAACGAACGCATAAAAAAGTCGATTGCTCAAAAAACAATGGAGATTAAAAACGAAATGCCGAAGTATTTATGGGACTAAATATTGAATATATTGATGGGCAAACACCACTTGATGAAGAAGAGAATGATGGGCTGATTATAAAATCCATTAGTACTCAGCAGGAATTAGATGAGTTTGAACAGCAAAATATTGAAAAAGCTATACAATGGATGTTTAATAGAAAGTTAAATAAGGAGCAATTACTTTCAGAAAAGTATATAAAAAATCTTCACAAAAAAATGTATGGTGATGTTTGGAATTGGGCTGGTAAATTCAGGCAATCAGAAAAAAATATTGGAGTAATAAGCTATTTAATTCCAACTTCCTTAAAACAATTGTTGGATGATTGTTTGTTTTGGATAGAAAACAACAAGTATTCTGAAGAAGAAATAGCAATTCGCTTCAAGCACAGATTGGTTAGCATACATTGTTTCTCAAATGGAAACGGAAGGCATTCTCGCTTGATGGCAGATTTAATTATGGAAAAATTATTTAAAAAATCATTTTTTACCTGGGGAGGATCCAGTTTAGTAAAAGAATCTAATGCAAGAGAGAATTATATAAAAGCGGTTAAATTAGCAGATATAAATAAAATTGAACCGCTTATTTCTTTTGCAAAATCGTAATGATTATTGGTAAGTATTAAAACAACTCAGTTCTAATTAAATTTCCTCCTTCATCAGTTAAACCAAATTGAAACAGGTACTATGCCAAAAAATAGGTCGATGTTATCTGCAACACAAATTCAAAATCTTAAAACTTGGCAAAATAATGGTTTCCTTGAATAATTTATAAATGTATTAATTATAAGTAGTAGTGGTTTCTTTCTAAATAGGAGTGTAAAAAAGGTTTAGCGAAAGCTAAACCTTTTTTAATTAAGTAGTTAATTTTGTAGCGTGATCCAGAATTGAACTGGAGACCTCCGGGTTATGAATCCGACGCTCTAACCAACTGAGCTACCACGCCATTTATTAAGGGTGCAAATATAAAAAAAATAAACTTGCTTAAAACAAAATTATCCGGTTTATTTATAAAATATAATTTTTTTTAAATAGAATATTTATATATATTGTGCTTTTTAAAAATAGACTATGATTACAAAATTAAAATTTGAAATGGAATTTCCGATACAGGCTTCGCCACATATGTTATACCAGTATTTTGGATCACCTTCTGGACTTTCAGAATGGTTTGCAGATAACGTAAATTCCAGAGGAGAAATATATACTTTTATCTGGAATGGGTCAGAAGAAAAAGCCAAAGTGCTTCAGGAGCGTCCCGATGAAAAAATTAAATTTAAATGGCTCAATGACGGTGATGATAAAACCTTCTTCGAGTTTAAGATTGAAGTGGATGAAATCACCAAAGATGTTTCATTAATTATTACCGATTTTGCTATAGAAGATGACATTGAAGAATCAAAAATGTTTTGGGAAAGCCAAATTGACGAACTAAAAAGAACTATTGGCGCTTAAAAAATAAGCGAGTTATATAAAACCTTGACGAGCTTCAAGGTTTTTTTATGTAGTTTTGTGTCAAAATATTTAAAATATGGTCAATTTTAATGGTATCATGATAGATAAATCGAAAGCAATGTTAAATGCCAATAACAGGGTTTTTAACTATGGCGATGGCCTTTTTGAAACGATTAAAATAGTAAATTCAAAAATATATTTTTTAGAAGACCATTATTTTAGGTTAATGGCTTCCATGAGAATGTTACGTTTGGAGATTCCATTAAATTTTACGATGGAATTTTTTGAAAGTGAATTGCTGAAAACTGCAACAGAAAATAAATTGGAAAGTGCAAGGGTTCGATTGACTGTTTTTAGAAAAGATGGCGGACTTTACAATCCAATCAGTAACCAAATTGATTATTTAATAGTTGCTTCACCATTGCATATTTTGGTGAAAGAAACTTATTGTGTTGACCTATTTAAGGATTATTACCTCAATTCCGATATTTTGTCAACTTTAAAAACAACCAACAAAATAACCAATGTTTTGGCCAGTATTTATGCTTCTGAAAATGGTTTTGACAATTGTATTTTGGTGAATGAAAGAAAACAAGTGGTAGAAGCCATCAACGGAAATATTTTTGTGGTAAAAGGAAATACTATTAAAACACCTTCAATTACAGAAGGTTGTATTAAAGGAATCACAAGAAAGAAAATAATCGAGCTGGTTTCAAAAAGTGAGGATTACATCATAGAAGAAACTGAAATTTCACCTTTCGATTTGCAAAAAGCCGATGAGATTTTTATCACGAATGTTATTGTGGGCATTCAGCCGATAACACAGTATAAAAAAGTCACCTTCAATACAAAAGTTTCAAAAGAATTGGCTCTGGCCTTAAATAAGCTAATTTAATGCTGGGTTTTTTGGCGCATTTGCCCAAATTTGGTATTCGCCGCCAAACTCCATCAATCCATCAATTGATTTTTCCACAAAGTAGCGCTGTTTACCTGCAGTAAATTGGGATATTTATTTTCTGTGACCACCCATGAAGATTCGTCTAATTCTTCTTTCAACTGATCAACAGACCAGCCTGAATATCCTAAGAAAAAACGGATGTCGGAAGATTTTAGATCTTGGTTGTTCAACAACGCCGTTAAAGTCTCAAAATTTCCTCCCCAATACATATTTTTGTCAATTTGAATGCTGTTGGGAATTAAATCGGGTGAATTATGAATAAAATAAAGGTTTTCTTGTTCAACAGGACCGCCATTATATATTTTGAAATCACAATTTATTTCAGGAATTAAATCGTTTAAGACAAATTTAGAAGGTCGGTTTAAAATAAAACCAATACATCCATCTTCCCCATGTTCCGTTAAATAAATAACCGATCGGTTAAATGCTTTGTCATTTAAAATAGAAGGTTCTGCGACCAATAATTGCCCTTTTGTTGGATTTTTTGTTAGCATATCGTATTATGAATTAATAAATATAATAAAATTTATCAATAAAAAAAACTCTCTAAGTATTTTTTAGAGAGTTTAGTGTTATAAGAAATAATTCTTACATATTAGTTTACGGCATCGCTAAGTCCAGCTCCTGCTTTAAATTTTACAACGTTTTTTGCTGCAATTTTAATTGTTTTTCCAGTTTGAGGATTTCTTCCTTCTCTTGCTGCTCTTTTAGAAACAGACCAAGTTCCCCATCCAACTAAAGCTACTTTATCTCCTTTTTTAAGAGCGCCAGTTACATTTTCTGTTAATGATTCTAAAGCTGCTTTCGCGGCTGCTTTTGTGATACCGGCATCAGCTGCCATTGCATCAATTAAATCTGATTTGTTCATAAATTTAAATGTTAAATTAATTGGTTAAACATATTTTGCTACTAATTAGCTTAACAAAGTTATACGGAATAAGGGTTTGTGCAAGTTTTTGCCCAAAAAAGTGAACTTTTTGTTAATAAATAAGGGTAAATGTTAATAACCTAAGCCATTATTGGTGAAATATGCCTGAAGCCCAATAAAATATAGGGTTTATTGCATGTGTGCATTTTCATGAAATCGGAAGCCATTTAACAAACTTTTGCTGTCCATTTGTTTTTTGCCGGCGAGCTGTAAACTTTCAAGAATGATATAACCTCCAGTTACCGCGACTTTGATCTCATTTTTGGAAGTAATTAAGGTTCCGGTTTTATGTTGATGTGATGCTAACTCCTTTTTTACATGGTAAATTTTAACCTTAATTTCTTCGTTGTTATTTATTAAGGTTGTCCAGGCAGTAGGAAAAGGATTTAAACCTCTTATTAAGTTGTAAATATTGGATAAAGAATCATGCCAATTAATTTTACACGTTTCAGTAAATATCTTTGGTGCCGGGTTTTCTTCAATTTCTGGCTGTTTTATTGTTTTTACAATTCCTTTTTCTATCTGCTGAACCGTTTTTACCACCAATCTGCTGCCAACTTCCATCAATTTGTCGTGCAATTCCCCTAAAGTTTCATCATCGCCAATGGTAACTTCCTCTTGTAAAATAATGTTTCCGGTATCAATTTTTTCATCTATAAAAAAAGTGGAGACCCCAGTTTTTGTTTCACCGTTTATGATGGCCCAATTTATGGGTGCAGCTCCTCTGTAATTTGGCAAAAGCGATGCGTGTAAATTAAAGGTACCGTATTCGGGAAGTTGCCATACAGCTTTCGGCAACATTCTAAAAGCAACAACAATATGTAAATTGGCGTTTAAGTTTTTTAATTGGGTCAAAAATTCTTCACTTTTTAAATTGCTGGGCTGTAAAACAGTTAAGTTGTGCGCTAATGCGTATTTTTTTACGGGAGATTCTTGTATTTTTTGGCCTCTTCCGGCAGGTTTGTCGGGCGCGGTAATAACGCCAACCACGTTAAATTTTGCTTTTATAAGAGCGTTTAACGTTGCAACAGCAAAATCTGGAGTACCCATAAATACAAGTCGTAGATCTCTCATTAAAAAGTGCGTTTAAATTTATTTTGCGAAGTTATCGTTATTTTATTTTTTTCTAATAAGATTTTCAAGGAATTTAAAATTTCAGTTTCCGAATAATCTAACAACACAACCAATTCCTGGGAAGAAAGCACGCGATCTTTTAGCAATTCAATGATTTGGTCCAAAATGGTTTGTGTTGAATTGTTTTTTGTTTTTTTCGACAAACAATTGTCACAAGTGCCGCAAGGCTCGGTTACATATTCGTTAAAATAGGAGAGAAACTGATTGGTTCTGCATGTTTTTGTGTTTTCAATATAGGAAATAACGGCCTTAAGTTTTTCCGATTTTAAATTATTCTGCTGCTCAATATTTTTTGAAATACTGTTCATGGTATAATTATCATCCCTCGCAATTAAAAATGAAAGCCGGGAAGTTGTGTTTTCATAACTGTAATATACAATGCCATTGTTGTGTAATTCCTTTAACTGCCTAACCACCTCATTTTTTGAACAACTTAATTTTTTGGAAAGTTTGTATTCATTAATAATGGTGTAATGTTCAAAAATGCCTCCATAACTTCTTAAAATGAGTTTAATAAGTTCATTTGTTGAAGGATGATTGTATAAATAATCAAAAATTTGATGATTGTTGACCAAAAATTTGAGCGTTGATTTTTTGTTGTAATTTTCATCGAGCAAAACAATATTTTCCCGCTCCAAAACTTTAATGGCATTGTAGGTTAACAACAAGTTTAGGGTATAGGTTACACAAAATTCCTGCAAGGAAAAGCTGAACAACTGTGTGGGCATTTCACCAAATGAAATGGCATAATACTGATTTAAATGATTGTAAACTAGTTTTACCGTTTTGGTTGTGGCCGTATTGGCTTCAAATTTGGCCGAAGCTTCATAAAGGGTTGTTTTATTGGCTAAAATGATGGCGTAAGAGGTTTTTCCGTCTCTTCCGGCTCTTCCCGCTTCCTGAATGTAATTTTCCAGACTGTTTGGTATATTTATGTGAATAACAGCCCTAACATTCGATTTATTGATGCCCATTCCAAATGCATTTGTCGCCACCATAATGGGTGTTTTGTCGCTCATCCAATTGGTATAGGCTTCGTTTTTTTCAGTATTGGACAATCCGCCGTGGTAAAAACTGCTTTTGAAATTATTTTTCAGTAAAAAATTGCAAACTTCTTTGGTTTGTTTTCGGTTGTTGGTGTAAACGATTACTGAAGCGTTTATTTTGGCTAAAATTTGAATCAGTTTGCCGTAAATATCCTCCGTAAGTCGAACGTGATAAATGAGGTTTTCCCGTTTGAATGATTTTTTAATGATTTTTGCTTCTTTTAACCCTAAGTTATGCTGGATGTCTTCCAAAACTCGTTGCGTAGCAGTTGCGGTGAGCGCAATAAAAGTGGCATCTGGTTTCAATTCTTTAAGCAGGCTTAATTTTAAATAAGAAGGCCTAAAATCGTGTCCCCATTCCGAAATGCAATGTGCTTCATCAATGGCGATAAGCGAAACGTTTAATTGTTTAATTTTTTCTTGAATAAAATCCGATTGCAGTTTTTCAGGAGAAAGGTATAAAAATTTAAAACCGCCAAACTGTAGGTTGTCAAATGCAATAATAATTTCGTCTTGGGAAAGTTGTGACGTTAAAGCGATGGCTTTAATATTTTTTTCCTTTAAATAATTAACTTGGTCATGAATCAAGGCAATTAATGGCGAAATTACAATGCAAACACCTTCTAAAAGCATGGCAGGCACCTGATAGCAAATTGATTTTCCGCCGCTTGTAGGCAATAAAACAATGGTGTTTTCACCCTTTAAAACGGACGAGATAATTTCCTCCTGCGGGCTTATAAATTGGTCGTAGCCCCAATATTTTTTAAGTATTTCAAGCGGCGCACTCATTATTTTATGGAAGCTAGTATAAAATCGGTTCTTTCTTTAATGGTTCCCGTAGGAACTTCAATAATTACATAATTTAAGGCGGCATAAGTTCTTTCAAGATGGTTGTGAATGGCCAATGCCTGCTCAAAATTTTCATAACGCTCATTGTCCGTAATATAAATTTCTTCCCACGGAGCCATCAAAAAAATATAATTGTAACGGTAAAAATTGCTTGTATTTATATAGGTTTTTGGGTAATCGATGCTGATATAATTCATATAAGCATGCACATCTGGAATGCCTCTGTCGAAAAAAATGATGGCACTATTTTTTGTTTCGGCTTCAAGATACTGATTTACGCGCCCTTCTAACAACAATTCACTAAACAGTAAAGGTTTTGTCAAAAATAATTGTTCTGTGCCATTTTGTCGGGCATTTAGCGTAACCTCCCTCGAGATTTCAGGCATACACGTAAAATTACGTTTGGACAATTCTTCTATTACAGTCGATTTACCGGTACCGGGACCGCCAGTGATAACAATTTTTGTTTGCATTCTGCAAAAATAAGATATTCGTTAAATTATACTAAATATAATCTTGTAATTTTGTCAGCTAAATATCAACAGCCGTAAAACGGTATTATATTTGCAAACCGATATTAAAAAAAGAAATGGACAATAGAACAGAATTTTACGAAAAGTTAAAGAATAAATTGGACGAAAGCAATATTTTTCCGTCGGAATACCTTTTTAAATTTATTGTTTCCACCCATGAAAAAAAAATAAAACAAGTGGAGGATTTATTCGATTTTAAAGGCGCTGTGATTACAAAGACGGCTTCAAAAACCGGAAAATTTACAAGTATTTCCATTCATGTGATTATGAAAAATTCAGATGATATTATTTCAATTTATTTAGAAGCAGAAAAAATTGAAGGGATTATTTCTTTGTGATTCCTTTAACAGCACATACCGAAAATAAAAAATAAATTGCACCGATTTTGTTAAATTTAAACAAGTCTTTTTAGAGCAGAAAAATCTTTTATGAAATGACCATAAACCGATTTATAAACCCAACAGATATGTTTTTTGGGAATTCCATATGACTTATAAAAATCAAATAAAAAAGAACAGATGAAACCAATATTTTTTTATTTAGCATTGTCATTAATTCTTTTGCAATCCTGTGATTATTTTACATTCAAAAAAAAGGTGACGCCCCAAACTGTGGCAAGGGTGAATGACACTTATTTGTACAAGGATGATTTGATGACAATTTTTACAAAAGACATTAGCAAGCAAGACAGTATTAATTTGGTGAATAATTTTATAAATAATTGGATTAAGCAACAATTATTGCTGTCTAAAGCGCAATTAAATTTAGAAAACAAGAAAAACGAGTTTGAAGATCTTGTTAAAAAATACCGGGAAGATTTGTTTATTAATTCCTACAAAGAAGCTGTGGTAAAACAATATTTGGACACTGTAATTACGAATGATGATATTGACCAGTTTTATTTGAATAACAACGAAATTTTCAAATTGAATGAAGAATTAATTAAGTTAAAGTATATAAAAATTGGTAAGGAGGATTCAAATAAAAATGAGTTATTAAAACTATTTAAATCAACAAGTAATAAAGATTTTGAAAAACTTAAGGAAAAGTAAAAGTCGCTGTTTATGAATTCACATCATTTAAATGATTCAATTTGGATTAAGTATAGCGATTTAATAAATGAGATTCCAGTTTTAAAAACAGAAGACAAACAGCTGTTGTTAAAAAAAGATCATTTTATTCAAAAAGAAGATTCATTAAGCTTATATTTGGTCACTATTAAAAAGGTTTTACAAAGTAATGAAATTGCGCCAAAAAGCTATATTACACCTGCAATTAAGCAAATGATTTTACACCAACGAAAATTATTATTATTAAGAAATATTGAAGAAACATTAATTAAAGATGCAACAAAAAAACAACAATTTGAAATATATTAGCATGAAACGAGCATTTCAAATTTTGACATATAAACGAATAATAAATGGCGAACAGCAACTGTTCCCGCTAAAAAATAAAATTTAAACAAATGAAACAAAATACAATTGTAATAGCATTACTGTTATTGATTACGGGAATAAATGCACAGGACAGAATAAAATTAGATGGCGTAGCTGTGGTAGTTGGCAAAAACATTGTGCTTGATTCTGATATTGAAAAATTTAAAAAAGAATTACAACAGCGTATTGAAGGCAAATTAGACATTACCGATTGTGAAATATTGGAAGAAATTATGACTCAGAAACTGATTGCACATCATGCAGTAATTGACAGTATGGTGGTTTCTGATGTTGAAATAAATACTGAGGTTGAACGCAATATTTCTTACTTCACACAACAACTTGGAAGCATGGAAAAAGTGGTGAAAATGTATGGATTTAATGATGAAGAAGATTTAAGGAAAGAATTGTACGAAATCCAAAAGGAACAATTGCTTATTCAAAAAGAAAGAGCGAGTATTACCGAAAAAATTGATGTGACGCCAGAAGAGGTGAGAACTTATTTTAAAAATCTTGAAAAAGACGGCAATTTGCCAGAATTTAGTGCTGAAATTGAATTGGCTCAAATTGTGAAATATATTAAGCCTTCCGAAGAAGAAACCAACAGGGTGATTGATAAATTGAATGAAATAAAAAAAGAAATTGAAAGCGGTTTCAGCTTTAGATTGAAAGCAATCATTAATTCTGATGATCCAGCAGTTTCAGGAACTGGACCCGGAGCAGCAGGATTGTATACTATTACAAGAGAAAGCGGTTTTATAAAAGAGTTTAAAGAAGTGGCTTTTAGTTTGGATGAAGGCGAAATTTCAGAACCTTTTGAATCGGGATTTGGATTTCATATTATTCAAGTTGAAAAAATTAAAGGCCAAGAACGCGATGTTCGACATATTTTAATTCAGCCAAAAATAAGCAAGGCTGAATTAGAAACGTCATTTAATGAATTGGCAAAAATTAGGGAACAAATACTTAATGCAGAAATTACTTTTGAAGAAGCGGTGGTAAAATACTCTGAAGATAAAGACACCAAAAACAATAGCGGCTTGTTATTGAATCCGCAAACAAATGATACCCGTTTTGATTTAACAAGAATGGATCCAAATCTTTACAATAAAATTAGCAGCTTAAAAACTGCTGAAATTACCCTGCCTTTTTATGATGAAGTAAGGGGAGAATCTAAAATGCACAAAATAATTTTAGTAAAAAGCAAAGACGATGCGCATACCGCAAATTTCACCAAAGATTACGAAAAAATTCAACAATTAACCTTGCAGAAAAAACAGGAAGAAACTGTAGAAAAGTGGTCGAAAGACAAAATTAAGGATACTTACATTAAAATAAACAACGATTATAAAGCCTGCGATTTTAAAAATAACTGGAAAAAGGACTAAATATGTCAGATGTTGCTGCATTAAAGGAATTGGTTGAAAAACATAAAGCGCTTAAACAAGAAATTGGGAAGGTAATTATTGGGCAACAAGAAGCCGTAAACCATATTTTGCTTTCCATTTTATGCGGCGGACATTCATTGCTTATCGGCGTTCCAGGCTTGGCCAAAACACTTATGGTGCAAACCATTTCAGAAACGTTGGGACTCGATTTTAAACGTATTCAGTTTACACCCGATTTAATGCCTTCCGATATTTTAGGAAGTGAAATTTTAGATGAAACAACGCATTTCAAGTTTTTAAAAGGACCTATTTTCAGCAATATTATTTTGGCTGACGAAATCAACAGAACACCGCCAAAAACGCAAGCCGCTTTATTGGAAGCGATGCAAGAGCGGTCTATAACCATTTCTGGTCATCAACACAAATTGGCAACCCCGTTTTTTGTATTGGCCACACAAAATCCGATTGAGCAGGAGGGAACATACCCGTTGCCTGAAGCCCAATTAGACCGATTTATGTTTTCCATAAATTTAGATTATCCAAGTTTTAGCGAAGAAGTTGAAGTGGTAAAAAGCACCACCAACGATGTTAAAAAAGTTGTTGGCACCATTCTTTCTGCCGAAGAAATTATAAATTTTCAACGGTTAATCAGAAGAATCCCTGTTGCTGACAATGTGATAGAATATGCAGTGACATTGGTGTCTAAAACGCGTCCAAACACATCTTATTCAACCAAAATGGTCAATGATTATATAGATTGGGGTGCAGGACCAAGAGCTTCGCAATTCTTAATTTTAGGGGCAAAAGCAAATGCGGCCGTAAGTAACAAATATTCACCAGATATTGAAGATGTGCAATCTGTGGCTTATGCCATATTGCGCCACCGAATAGTGCGAAATTACAAAGCTGAAGCGGAGGGAATTACCGAAAAACAAATTATAGAATCTTTATTCTAGACCAACGCTGTATTTTCAAAAAAACTGAACATGTTACCGCCATATTTTTTTTGGTAACTTAATCGTTCGTGGTTTTTAAAATCGGTTTGTTTTGAGTGCTCTACAACCAAAATGCCATCTTCCGTGAGCAAATTATTGTCAAAAACCAACGCAACAATTTTTTCAAACAACGCAAGTTCAAATTCATAAGGTGCATCGGCAAAAATGATATCAAATTTTGAATTGGTCTTTTCTAAATAGTTAAAAACATCACTTTTAACTGTGGTAATAGATAAATCCAGTGATTTGGCCGTGGTGTTGATAAATTGGATGCAACCGGCATGAACATCAACCGCCGTAATATTTTCTGTGCCTCTCGATCCAAATTCGTAACTTATATTTCCGGTTCCCGAAAATAAATCCAACACCGAAATATCATTAAAATAATACAAATTATTAAGAATGTTAAACAACGCCTCCTTGGCCATGTCGGTTGTTGGCCTTACAGGTAAATTTTTAGGTGCCTGTATGCGTTTGCTTTTATGTATTCCTGAAATAATGCGCATTTATTTAAATTGGTTTAATAAGGTAAAATTTGAATGTGAGGGTATTTCATTTAATTGCAAATCGGCATTGTTTGGAACATAAAACTTTATATTTCTGATATATTGATACACAATATCAAATATTTCAGATTCTTTTTCAATATCTCCCATAAGAATCAACTCAAATTCTTCCGGATTTAAATTTAATTGCTCGGCTGTAAAAAGGATATAGTAAATAAAATCTTCTTTGGTGGTGAAACTGAAAAAATTATACAGTGCTAATTTTTTATTTTGAATGACCACAATTTCAAAATGTTTGCCTGTGACATTCACAAAGCAAAAACTACCTTCTGAATTTTTGTATTCGTTCAGTAAATTTTCAATCAATACCGTTGAGGAGTGTTTGTAAGTGAATGATTCATAAGTATCCAGCAAAAAATTATTGACATTTACAAACGGAATGTACACATTTATGATTTCTGAATTGTTCAGTTCATCATATGCAATAAAATCGTTTTCAAGAACTTTTACCGTATACTGTAAATATTGTTCTAAGCTGTTTTTGTTAAATAATGGGCGAGGAACTTGGGTGACCAAATTGTTAAAATGGGTAACAAATACCGATTTATAGTTTAGTTGAAGTACTTTTTCTTTGGCAAACAATTCTTTAACGCATTCCAGTTGTTTAAATGGAGAACCCTTGCTGTTATCAAATTCATAAACCCCAAAGGCACCAACTTTATCATGAATTTTATTATAAACACAAAAAGAAAATCCATCCAAACTAAGTTGGATGGATAAATAGTTATCTTCTAGATTTAAAAAATCTATATCGTTATTCGTTAATCTTTTTATCTCCTTTATCATAATATGGAGGCCAGTTACCGTCCTCACTAACATCGGTTAATGAACCAACTCTAATAAATTCCCCTCTAACTTCTTCACCGCCAATGGCCTCTTTTTCTTGTTTCATAAGATTTTCATCCATACCGGCCAAAATTAAAGATTTATCAACTTTCACTTCAAAAACTGGCGCTTTTAAGCCTACAATTTTTTCAATTTCACCAATTTCAATTTTGAAATTTTGATCGGTTCCAGGAATTTTCATCATATTTTTATAATCTTTACCACTAAAGGCGTTTTTCACGTCTTCGTATCCAATGGTATCTACAACTCTTTCTTCAACTGTTTTTGTGATTCCGCCACCAATTGATATCGTTTTAGGAACGTATCTAGTTTGGGTTAATGCATATTTTCCGTTTTCAATAAATTGTATAAGTGCCTCGCCATCAGTAGTGTAATTTCCGTTTACTTTTTTGTACGCAACTTCTGCATCACGAATAATTTTTAATTTATTGATTACTTTAGCATACTTTTCCTTTTTTTCTGTATTGAATTTTATCGGTTTAGTAATTTCAAAATTAATTTTGTAAACTAAAAAAATTGCGATGGCAATCAATAGTATTGAAATTACCCAATGCAATTTTCTTGGAATAAAATTTACTATTGCATACGCTAGAAAAGCTGTAACTACAATGCCTATTACTATAATCAAAACTGTTATCATCTGTATTTTTCTTTTTTTATGTGTGTACGCAAATCTACAAATTTTTTTTAATGAGAAAAATTTTTAAGCATAAATCAATTTGTATATTTGGTTTTTATTTTAAATATGACAAAAACGGCACATGAATTCTATAGCAATCTGGTTGAAAAGTTTCCCTTTGAACCCACAAATTCTCAAGATTCTTTACTTACAAAGCTGACAGATTTTATTCTTGAAAATAATAATAATGCCATATTTATTATCAAGGGATATGCCGGAACCGGTAAAACTACTACCATTAGCACCGTGGTGAATAATTTATGGCGGATTGGAAAAAAGTCGATTTTACTGGCCCCAACGGGCAGAGCGGCGAAGGTTATTTCTGGATATTCAAGCAAACCGGCATTTACAATTCATAAAAAAATTTATTTTCCAAAAAAAAATAAATCGGGTGGTGTTGATTTTACATTGCAAACAAATAAACATTCAAACACCATATTTTTTGTTGATGAAGCTTCTATGATTTCCGACGCGCCTATTGGTGCAAAATTGTTTGAAGCTGGGTCTTTATTAGATGATTTAATCTCCTATGTGTACGCTGGTGTGAACTGTAAATTGGTTTTAATAGGTGATACCGCCCAGTTGCCTCCGGTAAAATTAGCAATTAGTCCGGCATTAGATGCACATAAGCTTGCTTTAAACTACCAAAAAGAAGTGGTAGAAATTGAATTAAGCGAAGTGATGCGTCAGCATGCCGACTCTGGAATTTTATTGAACGCTACGGAATTGCGACTTATTTTGGCAAATAACGGATTTACTGATTTTCAATTTCAATTGGGTTATCCTGATTTAATCCGTTTAATTGATGGATATGATATTGAAGACGCCATAAATACCGCCTATACAAATATTGGCGTGGAAGACACCACTTTTATTGTGCGTTCAAATAAACGCGCCAACCAATACAACCAACAAATTAGAAGTAAAATCCGCGGGCAGGAAAACGAAATCTCCTCGGGCGACTATATTATGATTGTTAAAAACAATTATTTTTGGTTGGAAGATTCAAGTGAAGCCGGATTTATTGCCAATGGTGATATTTGTGAAATATTGGAAATTTTCAGTATTAAGGAATTATATGGTTTTCGATTTGCTGAAGTAAAAATTAGGATGATAGATTATCCGAATCAAAAACCATTTGAAACCGTATTGTTATTGGATACCTTAACATCTGAATCGCCTTCACTTTCTTATGATGAATCTAACAGATTGTATCAGGAAGTTGCCAAAGATTATGCTCAAGAAAAATCCAAATACAAGCAGTTATTGTCCATAAAAAAAAACAATTTCTTCAATGCTTTACAAATTAAATTCGCCTATGCCGTTACTTGCCATAAATCTCAGGGCGGACAATGGAAAACGGTATTTATTGAACAGCCTTATTTACCCGACGGCCAAAATATTGAATATTTAAGATGGTTGTACACTGCCGTAACTAGAGCTCAGGAAAAAGTGTATTTAATTGGTTTTACCGATGCTTTTTTTAATGAATAATGCCGCGTAATAACAAAAAACAAACTTGGCAACTTTTGTTTCTTATGCGATCATACTACAAACATTTTAGCGCAATTGCATCCGTAACCCACTCAAAATGATTATTTTTGCAAATTATTGAAATTATTTAGATGACGAAGAAAAATATATTGCCCCCAAAAGCGAAAAAGTTAGCGAAGAAGTTGGAAATTCATGGGGATGTAAGAATTGACAATTATTATTGGTTAAATGATCGGAAAAACCAAGAGGTAATAGATTATTTAAATTCTGAAAATGCCTATTATGAAGCTAAAACGGCTCATACAAAGCAATTTCAGGAAGATTTGTTTCAAGAGATGAAATCCCGGATTAAGGAAGATGATGAGTCGGTTCCTTATAAAAAAAAGAACTACTATTATATTACCCGTTTTGAAAAAGGCAATCAGTACCCAATTTATTCCCGTAAAAAAGAAAGTTTAGATACACAGGAGCAAATTATGTTCGATGTGAACGAACTGGGAAAAGGATTTAACCATTTTAAATTGGCTGGATTGTCCATTAGCCCAAACAATGAATTGGCTGTTTACGCTGTGGATACCGTTGGCGGAAGGCAGTATGCTTTGCAATTTAAAAATTTGGAAACAGGCGAATTGTTTCCTGAAAAAATTGAAAACACCACAGGAGGCGCAGCTTGGGCAAGTGACAATAAAACCGTGTTTTATACGCTTCAAAATCCAAAGACCTTAAGAAGCGAAAAAATATTTCGGCATGTTTTGGGAACAGATCCATCTCAGGACGTTGAAGTTTATTGTGAAACGGGAGCGGCATTTAATGCGTTTGTTTACACTTCAAAATCTGAAAAATATATTATTATTGGCTCTCACAGCACAGTTTCATCCGAATACCGTATTTTGGAAGCCGACAATCCAACAGGGGAATTCAGACTATTTCAAAAAAGAGCGCGAAATCTTGAGTATGATATTGCACATTACAACGGCGATTTTTACATACTTACCAATAAAGATAAGGCTACCAATTTTAAATTAATGAAAACCTCTGAAAACGCAACTTCCGTAGAAAATTGGGTGGAGGTTTTACCGCACAGAGAAGATGTTTTGTTGGAAGATATTTCTATTTTTAAAGATTTTTTGGTGGTTGAAGAGCGTTCAAACGGGTTGAATAAAATTAGAATTATTCGTTGGGATAAAACTGAAGATTTTTACCTTCCTTTTAATGAAGAAACTTATTCCGCAGGTGTTTATAACAATCCGGAATTTGATACCAATGTGATTCGTTACGTATATAATTCAATGACAACTCCAAGTTCAATTATAGATTTTGATGTAGTGTCAAAAACAAAGGAAATAAAAAAAGAACAGGAAGTATTGGGTGGAAAGTTTGATAAAAAAAATTACATCAGTGAGCGCGTTTGGGCAACATCCCATGACGGAAGTAAAATTCCGATATCATTGGTGCATCATAAAAATACGCCATTGACAAAAGACACCCCGTTGCTTTTATATGGATATGGTTCTTACGGACACTCTATTGATGCGGGATTTAGCACAACACGTTTAAGTTTATTGGATAGAGGTTTTGTATTTGCAATTGCCCACGTAAGAGGCGGCGAATATTTAGGTCGTAAATGGTACGAAAAAGGCAAGTTATTGCATAAAAAAAATACTTTCACAGATTTTATTGATTGCGCAAAATTTTTAATTGAAAAACAATATACTTCAAGTGCACATTTATATGCAAGTGGCGGTTCTGCTGGTGGATTATTAGTGGGAACTGTCATTAATATGAATCCTGAATTGTTTAACGGAATCATCGCAGCGGTGCCTTTTGTTGATATTGTGACAACAATGTTAGATGATAGTATACCCCTAACTACCGGAGAATATGATGAATGGGGAAATCCGAATAAAAAAACCTATTATGATTATATGAAATCATATTCGCCTTACGACAATGTTTCTAAGCAAAAATACCCTAATATGTTGGTTACAACAGGTTTGCATGATTCACAAGTTCAATATTTTGAACCTGCAAAATGGGTAGCCAAGCTCCGAGAATTAAAAATTGATGAAAATATTTTAATCATACATATTGACATGGAAGCCGGTCATGGTGGGGCTTCAGGACGATTTGATTCCTTAAAAGAAACGGCAAGAGATTACAGTTTTGTGATTGATTTGGAAGGAAGAACGTAAATTTAAAAAAAATTATTAAATTTGCAGAATAGATTATTATTCATAAATTCGTATTTAAAATATTATATCTGAATTAAATTTTAAAAAATGGCAGAAAATATAGGTATAAGTAACAATATTTTAGACCTAATAGGCAATACTCCCTTAATTAAGCTAAACAAAATCACCAAAGACCTTCCCGGCACTTTTTATGTAAAGTATGAAGGATTTAATCCTGGGCATTCTATGAAAGATAGGATTGCCGTTCATATTATTGAAGAAGCTGAGAAGCAAGGGATATTAAAACCAGGCAGTACAATAATTGAAACTACCTCTGGCAATACAGGATTTAGCCTTGCGATGGTGAGTGTGATAAAAGGATATAACTGTATATTGGCAGTAAGTTCTAAAGCTTCACCGGGTAAAATAAATATGTTGAAAGCTATGGGCGCTAAAGTGTATGTTTGTCCGGCACATGTAGATGCAGACGACCCACGCTCATATTATCAAGTTGCTAAAAGATTGCATGCAGAAACAGCAAATTCAGTATATATCAATCAATATTTTAACAAGTTAAATGTGGATGCGCATTACAGTTCAACCGGACCGGAAATTTGGAAACAAACCAATGGCAAAATAACGCATTTGATAGCCGCAAGTGGCACCGGTGGAACAATTTCAGGCGTTTCTAAATATTTAAAAGAACAAAATCCCAACATTAAAACTTTAGGTGTTGATGCGTTTGGCTCAATTTTAAAGAAATTTCACGAAACAGGAGAGTTCGATAAAAATGAAATTTATCCATATAGAATTGAAGGGTTGGGAAAAAATTTAATTCCTACTGCCACAGATTTTGATTCTATTGACGTTTTTGAAAAAGTAACAGATGAAGCAGCAGCTCATAGAGCCAGAGAACTTGCACTAACGGAAGGTTTATTTACCGGTTATACAAGTGGTGCTGTAATGCAGGCAGCTATGCAATACGCCGAGCAGGGAATGTTTGATGAAAATTCCAAAGTAGTCTTAATTTTACCAGATCATGGTTCTCGTTATATGGAAAAAATTTACAGCGATGAATGGATGAAAGAGCAAGGCTTTTTTGACTCACAAAAGCAAGAGCTACTTGTAGTTGAATATATTAAGTAGCCAATAAATATGTCAAAAAAGGGTTTAGAAATTAATTTCTAACCCCTTTTTTTGTTTCATAACATTTGATTAGGAGAAAAAAAATCACGTACTTTGTACGCTTATAAATGTAAGTAGGTAAATTATATTTTATCAAAAAAAACATATAATGAAAGATTTATTTGAAAGAATTATAAAAGATAAGGGTCCATTAGGGAAATGGGCTGAACAAGCTGAAGGATACTACGTTTTTCCAAAATTAGAGGGGGAAATCTCTAATAGAATGACTTTCAACGGTAAAGATGTAATCACTTGGAGTATTAATGATTACCTCGGATTGGCAAATCACCCAGAAGTTAGAAAAGCAGATGCTGAAGCTGCTGCACAATACGGAATGGCTTACCCAATGGGTGCGAGAATGATGTCGGGCCATACAAAATACCACGAACAATTAGAAAAAGAATTGGCAGAATTTGAACATAAAGAATCTGCATATTTGGTGAATTTCGGTTATCAGGGAATGGTTTCCGCCATAGATGCTCTAGTTACCAAAAATGATGTAATTGTTTATGATATGGATGCGCATGCTTGTATTATTGACGGCGTTAGATTACATCCCGGAAAAAGATTTACATTTCAACACAACAACATTGAAAGTTTAGAAAAAAACTTGCAAAGAGCCACAAAAATTGCCGAGGAAACAAATGGAGGAATACTTGTTATTTCTGAAGGTGTTTTTGGAATGCGTGGTGAGCAGGGAAAATTAAAAGAAATTGTTGCGCTTAAAGAAAAATACGACTTTAGATTTTTAGTTGATGACGCTCACGGATTTGGAACACAAGGTGAAGACGGAAGAGGTACAGGTTTTGAGCAAGGCGTGCAAGATGGTATAGATGTATATTTTTCAACATTTGCTAAATCTATGGCCGGATTTGGCGCATTTTTCGCTGCAGATAAGGATATTATTCAGTATTTAAAATACAATATGCGTTCACAAATGTTTGCCAAATCTTTGCCAATGCCAATGGTAATTGGTGCATTAAAACGCCTAGATATGTTAAGAACAATGCCCGAACTTAAAGAAAAGTTGTGGGAGAATGTTCATGCACTTCAAAATGGTTTAAAAGATCAAGGTTTTAACATTGGAAAAACAAATTCTTGTGTCACTCCAGTGTTTTTAGAAGGTGATATTCCTGAAGCTATGGCCATGGTAAATGACTTACGTGAAAATTATGGCATATTTTGTTCCATTGTAGTTTATCCCGTAATTCCAAAAGGATTGATTATTTTGAGATTGATCCCAACAACAACACATAATTTGGAAGATGTTAAAGTAACTATTGAAGCTTTTTCAGCCATTCGGTCTAAATTAGAAGCTGGTATTTACAAACGCATTGCAGCAGCTATGATGGCGCAATAAAAAAAAGCATATTCAAAAAAAAGCCTTTTAGACAAAATCTAAAAGGCTTTTTTTTATGAAGGAGAATCAATTCATTATCAATATCCTTCAGAGATATTTTTAAGCGAATTTTTGTTTAAAATTTTAATTTTTTTGCCAAGTAAATCAATTACGCCATCCTTTTTTAAGTTGGATAACAATCTTATGGCAGATTCAGTAGCAGTGCCAATGGTATTTGCAATTTCTTCCCTTGTTAAAATAACATCTATGCAATCTTCATTGTCAACACCAAATATTTCTTCCAAACTTAATAGAGTCTCCGCTAACCTGTCTTTTACTGGTTTTTGGGCCATTTGTGAAATAGCAGTATTAGCATGGCTTAATTGAAGCGAAATATTTTTGATTAAATTTAAAGAAAATTGGGGATTATCCTTGATAGATTCTAAAATATCACCTTTAGGTATAAAACAAACGCGCATATCTTCCAAAGCGGTTGCATTTAATCCAACAGGTTCTTCACTTAAAATAGAGCGGTGCCCTAAAATATCACCGCCTTTAACAAATTTTATAATTTGTTCTTTACCATTTGTATTCAATTTAGTCAATTTACATTTTCCATCCTGAATACAATATAATCCGTTGATAGAATTACCTTCAGTCATTAGATTCTCACCTTTCTTTATGATAAGTGATGTTTTGTGATCTGAAAATCTTTCTAATTCGTCATGCGTTAAAGTTTTAAGAGCGTTAAAACGCTTCATAATACAATGTGAACAATTTGACATACTAAAAAAAGAATTTAGTTAAGTAGTAACATTTGTAAAGGTACAAAAATAAATGATAAATGTCATTTATAGGAAATAATAAATGAATATTTTTGCGGGGAATTAGAATTTAGAATGAATATAAACAATTGTTATCATTGCGGTGCATCCTGCGGAAAAACGCTAAAAATTTTTGATGAAAAGCAATTTTGCTGCAATGGATGTAAAACAGTTTATGAAATACTAAGCAACAACGAGTTAGGTTGTTATTACGACTTACAATCTACACCAGGAACGATTCCATCCGATATAAAAGGCAAGTACAATTATCTCGAAAATGAAGCTATCATTGAAAAACTGCTCGAATTTAATGATACGGAAACTTCCGTAGTTGAATTTTTTATCCCAAGTATTCATTGCAGTTCTTGTATTTGGATTCTCGAAAATTTAACGAAATTAAATAGTGGAGTGACTACTTCAATGGTTAATTTTCCGAAAAAAACTGTAAGAATTACGTTCAAAAATAAAGCAACCAGTTTAAAACAACTGGCAGAATTAATGACTTCAATAGGTTATGAGCCTTATATAAGTTTGGATGATGCGGATGCCATTAAAAATAAGGTTGATAAAACGCTGATTTATCAGGTTTCTATAGCAGCTTTTTGTTTCGGAAATATTATGTTGTTGTCGTTCCCGGAATATTTTGATGCAGATGAATTTTGGTTGGAAAAATACAAGCATCTATTTAGATGGCTCATGTTTGCTATGGCCATTCCGGTAGTTTTCTATTCTGCTAAAAATTATTATATTTCTGCCTATAAAGGACTTTCACATAAAATTTTAAACATTGATGTTCCCATCGCCTTAGGAGTTTCTGTATTGTTTATAAGAAGTACCATTGAAATTGCATTTGATATTGGCACAGGTTTTTTTGACAGTTTGGCTGGATTGGTGTTCTTTTTGCTATTGGGTAAATTTTTTCAGCAAAAAACCTACAACTTTTTGTCCTTTGAACGCGACTATAAATCCTATTTTCCAATTGCAGTCACAAAATTGGCAGACGGAATAGAAAAAAATATTCCCGTACAAGATATTGAAAAAGGCAATCGGTTATTAATTAGAAATCAAGAGTTAATTCCTGTTGACGGAATTTTGATCAACGGAAATGCATCGATTGATTACAGCTTTGTAACCGGGGAGTCGATGCCGGTAACCAAACAATCGGGCGATAAACTTTTTGCGGGAGGAAAACAAACAGCAGGCGCTATAGAAATGGAAGTTATAAACACAATTTCACAAAGTTATTTAACACAGTTGTGGAGCAACGATGTTTTTAATAAAACAACCGATCACTCTATAAAAAACATCACCGACACGATAAGTAAACTGTTCACCATCAATATTTTAACCATTTCATTTTTAGGAGGAGTTTTTTGGTATTTTTATAATGCTTCCATGGTATTTAATGTGGTTACCGCCGTACTCATTATTGCCTGTCCTTGTGCTTTGGCATTGTCGGCGCCATTTGCAATCGGTAATATTTTACGAATTTTCGGTTATCATAAATTTTATTTGAAAAATGCCGAAACCGTTGAAAACCTTGCTAAAATTGACACCATTATTTTTGATAAAACCGGCACCATAACTTCTACAGATAAATCACATTTGATTTATAGGGGTGATATATTAAGCATAGAGGAAATTAAAGCTGTTAAAAGTGTTTTAAGAGCTTCAAACCATCCTTTAAGCAGATCGCTTTACGATTATATTCAGGACGAAATTTCAACAGAAAAACCGTCTTATTTTGACGAACAGCTTGGAAAAGGCATCCATGCAATCTTAAATACGATGGATATCAAATTAGGCTCTGCAAGTTTTGTTGGTGCAACTTCTTCTGAAACCAACGAAACAGCCATTCATATCGCAATAAACAATCAGTTTAAAGGAAGTTACATTTTCAAAAATAGTTATAGGGAAGGAACAAAAGGCGTTTTTGAAGCACTTTCAAAAAAATATAAATTGGTAATTCTTTCAGGTGATAATGATGGGGAAAAAGAATATTTAGAAAAATTTCTGCCTAAAAACACCTTATTTCAATTTAATCAGAAACCTGAAAATAAATTGGAGTATATTAAAAAATTGCAGCAAAACGGAGAGAAAGTAATGATGGTTGGAGATGGGCTAAATGATGCAGGGGCATTGGCGCAAAGCAATGTTGGAATTGTAATCTCTGAAAATGTAAATGTATTTTCGCCTGCATGTGATGGCATACTTGATGCGCAATTTTTTAACAATTTGCCAAAGTTGTTAACTATTTCGAATAAAACCATGACAATTATTAAGACTAGTTTTTTGTTGGCGTTTTGTTATAATGTAATAGGATTGTATTTTGCATTAACAGGCGCATTAACGCCTATAGTTGCTGCTATTTTAATGCCTATAAGTTCTATAACCATTGTGATTTTTGTGACAATTATGACAAATATAGTATCAAAAAAATATTTGAAAGAGTTCAGATTCAATCAGAAAAAGACTTAAGTTTGTGTGACAAATATCATTTTATTATCGGAAGTAAAATCTATATTTGTATTAATTTAATCCAACAGCTTAAATTTTTATTAACTAAAAAATGGAAGTACTTTATATCACAATAGGCGTAAGCATTGTTGTGGCCTTAATTTTTTTCTTTGCATTTATCAAGTCAGTTAAATCTGGTCAGTACGATGACACCTATACGCCTTCTGTTCGCATGTTGTTTGATGACGAATTGGTTATTGGTAAGAAAAAAGATGAAAAGGAATCAAATAGCAATCAAAATCAATCAAAAATAACTAACAATTAATCAAACAAGTATGGAAAAAGAACAATTTTATTATGACAATAAAATCGTAAAAATGTTTCTTTGGGCCACAGTTCTATGGGGAATTGTAGGTATGTTGGTAGGGCTTACAGTAGCGTTGCTTTTTATATACCCGGGTTTATTGGAATTTACAGGATCGGATAACGCCATTTCCTGGTTAAGCTTTGGCCGTTTAAGACCATTGCACACAAATGCAGTAATTTTTGCTTTTGTAGGCAATTCAATTTTTTTAGGAATTTATTATTCTACACAAAGATTGCTTAAAGCGAGAATGTTTAACGATGTTTTAAGCAGAATTCATTTTTGGGGTTGGCAGGCAATTATTGTTGCGGCGGCAATTACTTTGCCATTAGGTTTTACCTCATCAAAAGAATATGCTGAATTAGAGTGGCCTATTGACATTGCTGTAGTTGTAATTTGGGTGGTATTTGGTATTAATTTGATTGGAACCATACTAAAAAGAAGACAACGCCATATTTACGTTGCTATTTGGTTCTACATAGCAACCTTTATAACCATAGCGGTACTTTATATTTTTAACAATTTAGAAATGCCTGTATCGGCGTTTAAAAGCTACTCGGTTTATTCAGGTGTTCAAGATGCGCTTATACAGTGGTGGTATGGACATAATGCAGTTGCATTTTTCTTAACCACACCAGTTTTGGGTTTAATGTATTATTTTGTTCCAAAAGTTGCAAACAGACCGATTTATTCATACAGATTGTCAATTATTCACTTTTGGACATTGATATTTTTGTATATCTGGGCTGGACCTCACCATTTATTATACACAGCTTTGCCGGAATGGGCACAAAACCTTGGAACTGTATTTTCTGTAATGTTAATTTTCCCATCATGGGGAGGTATGATTAACGGATTGCTTACGTTACGTGGCGCCTGGGATAAAGTTAGGGAAAATCCGGTTTTAAAATTCTTTGTAGTTGCAATTACCGGTTATGGCATGGCAACTTTTGAAGGGCCAATGTTATCATTCAAAAATGTAAATGCAATTGGACATTATACCGATTGGATTGTTGGTCACGTACATATTGCCGCCTTAGCCTGGAACGGATTTATGGCTGCAGGTATTGTTTATTGGTTGGCTGAAAAACTTTGGAAAACCCCATTATATTCAAAAAAATTGGCAAATGCACATTTTTGGATTGGCACAATAGGTATTCTATTCTATGCAATTCCGCTTTATGTAGCTGGCTTTATGCAAGCTTTAATGTGGAAAGATTTTAATCCAGATGGAACATTGGTTTACGGTAACTTTTTAGAAACTGTAACAAAAATAATCCCAATGTATATGATGCGTG
Organism: Gelidibacter sp.; assembly: GCA_010906935.1. Classification (GTDB taxonomy): domain Bacteria; phylum Bacteroidota; class Bacteroidia; order Flavobacteriales; family Flavobacteriaceae; genus Lutibacter. The sequence continues at coordinate 17,887 of JAAFHC010000017.1, read as the reverse complement.
CTATTGGTGGCACACTTTATTTAACAGGTTTTATTTTATTGGCAATTAATGTGATTAAAACTGCCAGAGCAGGTTCTCCTGTTGAAGATGAATTGGCTGAAGCTGCGCCTTTGAAAAAAATTAGCGGACAGAGAGTTGCCGGTGAAGGATGGCATACTTGGTTAGAAAGAAGAACCGTATTGTTTACAATATTAACTACTGTAGCCATTTTAATTGGAGGGTTGGTTGAAATTATTCCTGTGATGTTGGTGAAATCAAATGTTCCTACAATTTCAAGCGTAAAACCATATACGCCATTGGAATTGGAAGGAAGGGATATTTATATTCGCGAAGGATGTAACAATTGCCACTCTCAAATGATTCGTCCATTCCGTTCAGAAGTTGAGCGCTATGGTGAATATTCAAAAGCAGGTGAGTTTATTTACGATTTCCCATTCTTGTGGGGTTCACGAAGAACTGGGCCTGATGTTCACAGAATAGGAGGAAAGTATAATGATAACTGGCACTTTAACCATATGTTAGATCCGCGTTCTACATCACCGGGTTCCATTATGCCACGTTATTCATGGTTGATTAAAAATGATATGAATGCCTCAAATTTAGAAAGCAAAATGAAAGCATTGGTGACATTGGGAGTTCCTTATACTGATGAAGAAATTGCTGGCGCCAAACAAGCATTGTTAACTCAGGCAAAAGAAATAGAAAATAATTTAAGACAAGATCCTGAATATGTAAAAAATTATGGCTCAAGCAATATTCAAAATAAGGAAATTGTAGCTCTTATTGCCTATTTACAACGTTTAGGAACCGATATTAAAGCAAATACTTCAACAGCATTAAAAAAATAATTAATATGTTAAGATTTATATCACATAATTTTGATGGAATGGAAGGAATTGAAATTTACCCCATAGTTGCATTGTTGCTGTTTTTTATTGTTTTTGTCACAATGTTAATCATTGTTATAAAAATGCCTAAAAAAAATATCGATGAAATAAGCCAATTTCCTTTAGATAACAACACTAACAGTAAAGAAAATAATTATGAATAAGAATTCAGAAAATACATCGTGGTGGAAGAGATTTATGAAATCTATGACAAAAGCACACGATTTAGGAACCGAAGAAGACATTATGCTCGATCACGATTATGATGGCATTAAGGAACTCGACAATGTTTTGCCGCCTTGGTGGCTGGCAGGTTTTTACATCACCATAGCTATTAGTATTTTTTATTTGATAATGGTATTTGGTTTCAATAAATACAGCCAGGCCGACGAGTTTAATGATGAAATGACCAATGCAAAAACTGAAATTGAAGCTTATAAAGCCGCAAATCCTCAGTTATTTGATGATGCTAACATTGTTGCTTTTACGGATCCTGAAAATTTGGCAAAAGGAAAAGAACTGTTTACCGCCAAAACTTGTGTTGTTTGTCATTTAGCAGATTTAGGCGGAAGTATTGGTCCAAATTTAACAGACAATAAATGGATTTTAGGAGGTGACGTAAAAAGTATATTTAACACTTTAACAAATGGAGGAAGACCAGGAAAAGGAATGATTGCTTGGGAAAGTACCATTACAAGAGAAGAAAGAATCCAATTGGCAAGTTATGTTATATCCATGCAGGGAACAACACCCGCAGTACCAAAACCGGCAGAAGGTGATATTGTTTGGCCGGCAGAATAATAGAGAGGATCATATTTTAAATAGAAAAACCCTCTTTTGAGGGTTTTTCTATTTAAATATAATAAGTTAAAAATAGACTCTTTTTTTATTTTGTTGTATTTGTAACCAGAAGGTTGATTAATTAATCTTAATTTTACAGATTGATTAAAAATAGTGAATTGCCTTTTAAACTTAGCATGAAAACAGAAAATAAAGAAAGATTTAGAGACTCCATTGGAACCATAGACGAAAGCGGAAAACGTAATTTTATTTTTCCGAAGAAACCAAAAGGAAAATTTTACAATTATAGAACAATGGTGGGTTGGGTGCTTTTGGCATTTATGTTTGCGGCGCCATTTGTTAAAATTAATGGAAATCAGTTTTTGCTTTTTAATGTCATTGAAAGGAAATTTCACATCTTCGGATTCCCTTTTTGGCCGCAAGATTTTCACTTACTGGTCATTTCTTTGTTAGTGAGTGTGGTGTTTATCATTTTATTCACCGTGGTTTTTGGCCGAATATTTTGTGGATGGATTTGTCCGCAAACTATTTTTATGGAAATGATTTTCAGAAAAGTGGAATATTTAATTGATGGAGACAGAACCAAACAAATTAAACTAGATAAACAAGCTTGGAACGGGGAGAAAATTAGAAAACGCGTTACAAAATGGATTGCTTTTTTTCTAATATCATTTATAATTGCAAATGTTTTCTTTGCTTATTTTATTGGCAGCGATGTTTTAATTGAACACATTACCGATGGCCCTTTTAACCATATTGGAACTTTGGTAAAGCTGTTGGTTTTTACCATGGTATTCTATTTTGTTTTCGCTTGGTTTAGGGAACAAGTATGTATCATTGTTTGTCCGTACGGAAGATTGCAAGGCGTTCTTTTAGACAATAAATCCATTAATGTGGCGTATGATTTTGTGAGAGGTGAGGGCGAAAAGGGCAGAAAACCTCTTCGTAAAGGCGAAAATAGGGATCAATCCGGTTATGGAGATTGTGTTGAATGTATGCAATGCGTTCAGGTATGCCCAACAGGAATCGACATCAGAAACGGAACGCAATTGGAATGCATAAATTGCACAGCTTGTATTGATGCTTGCGATGAAATCATGGACAAAGTTGGTTTTGAAAGAGGGTTGATACGCTATGCTTCCGAAGATGATATAGAAAAAAAGGAAAAATTTAAATTTAATGCACGTTTAATCGCTTATTCGGCGTTATTAACGGTATTGGTCGTTGTTCTTATTACAATGTTGTTTTTACGAAATGATGTGGAAGCCACTATTTTAAGACTGCCAGGGCAAATATTTCAAACTACGGAAACTACCGTAAAAAATGTTTATACATTTAAATTGATTAATAAAACCAATAAGAATATTGAGAATATTGATATTAAATTAATTTCACATAACGGAAAAGTTGACATGATAGGCGGACTTTCCAAAGTGGAAAAACAAGGATTGAAGGAAGGTACATTGTTTATTGAAATTGAAAAAAAAGACCTAAATTCGTCAAATGAAAAGTTAAAAGTTGGGGTGTATTCAGAAGGAAAACTTATTGAAGCAACCTCCACCAATTTTGCAGGACCTATAAAAATTAATTAGATGAAGTTTAAAATTAGTTGGCCTACAGGCATTGTTCTTGCCTTATCGGCATTTATCATATTCATTTTGTCATTCGTTTTTAAGGCTACTTTTTTGCCTGAATATGACCATCATTTGGTTTCCGATGATTATTATAAAGACGAAATGAATTACCAACAGGAAATTGATAAATTGAATAAAGCTGCAGCCTTAAATGAAGATGTCTCTTTAACCAAAGTTGCTGAAGGCTTGTTAATTAAATTTCCTGCGGAATTTGATCCCGAAAAAATAACTGGAACAATTTCATTTCAAAGACCATCTAACGATAAAATTGATTTTCAACTTCCCATAAAATTAACATCCACTGACTATTTAATATCGGATGATAATTTGGTGCAAGGAATTTGGAATGTGAAAATTGAATGGACTATTAACAGCAATACTTATTTATTTAAGGAGAAATTAATGTACTAATATGCTTTGGACTGCGCTTATTTTTGGTTTGGCAGGCGGTTTTCACTGTATTGGAATGTGCGGGCCAATCGCATTCATTATTCCGGTAAACAGGTCGTCAAAAACATCATTAATTTTCCAAACATTCTTATATCATTTTGGTCGATTATTAAGTTATTCTATCATAGGGTTGCTTTTTGGTTTTATAGGAAAAGGATTGTATTTGGCTGGTTTTCAGCAACGTTTATCAATTTTAATGGGCGTTATAATGATTCTAACCATCCTAACTCCGGTTTCTGTTTTTAATAAATACAATTTTTCAAAACCGCTGTATAAAATTATTGCCAAGGTCAAATACAATCTAGGAATTTATCTAAATAAAAAAACAAATAAAGCCTTATTCTCAATAGGTTTTTTTAACGGTTTTTTGCCTTGTGGCTTGGTTTATATTGCTGTAATTGGCTCAATTTCAACTGGAAATCCTGTTCAGGGAGCATTATATATGGCATTATTTGGGGTTGGAACAATTCCAATGATGACCGCAGCAGTATTGTTGGGGAATTTTGTTAGCGTGTCTTTACGTACTAAATTTCAAAAAATAATCCCTGTTTTTGTGATTATCATCGGATTATTATTTATTTTGCGTGGTCTTGGACTAGGAATTCCTTATTTTTCACCTTCTGATGCAAAACTGCAACCATTGAGTGATCCAGAAATTTGTATGACCTATGAAAAAATAGACCATTGTAAAACGAACATATCGAATTTTGATGCTTAAAGAAATGATTATTGGCGAACCTGCCGGCAGGCAGGCTGCAACTGTTACAGCTAAAAAACAAAATTTAAAAAGATGAAAGAAACTCCTAAATTGACCATCGAAGATTTTGAAAGAGTGTCATCAAACGAAGAACTTTTAAAACTTATTAAGGAAAAAAATATTCCTTTTGATAAGGTGGCAAAACGATTGTTTTATGAAGAAGAGCTGCGCAATTTACAAATTGAATTGGTGAAGCTACAACAGTGGATTGCAAAAAATAAAATGCGGGTGGCCATCATTTTTGAAGGAAGGGATGCCGCTGGAAAAGGAGGGAATATTCGCCGGTTTACAGAACATTTAAATCCAAGGGCAATGAATGTAGTTGCTTTGACCAAACCTACTGAAATTGAGCGTGGCCAATGGTATTTTAGACGTTATATTAAAGAAATGCCAAACACTGGAGAAATTGTATTTTTCGACAGAAGTTGGTACAATAGAGCAGTTGTTGAGCCTGTTATGGGATTTTGCACAGAAACTCAATATCGAAATTTTATGGTTCAGGTTTCTGAATTTGAACATATGATGTATGAAGACGGAATGGTTTTGATAAAATTTTGGTTTTCTATTTCAAAAGAAGAGCAATTGACCCGTTTTAATGCGCGCATTGCAACACCACTAAAACGCTGGAAATTTAGTCCGGTCGACCGGAAAAGTCAGGAACTTTGGGATCAATATACGCATTATAAAGAACAAATGTATAGCCGAACCCACACCAGCTATAGTCCATGGATTACCGTTAAGGCAAACGATAAAAAATTGGCGCGTTTGGAAAGTATCCGATACGTGTTGTCTCAATTTAACTATGAAGGAAAAGAAAATGCATCAACCATATTGTTTCCAGATCCAAATATTGTGATGCGTTATTACCGTTCAGCCAAACAAATAGATTAATTATGCACTCCTATAAATTAACTGCAGAAGAAGTTGAGATTCTTAATACGAATAAGGGTTTAAGGGCTTTATTTTCAAAAGAGCCCTATAATTTAGAGAAAGCTGTTCGTTTTGTTAAATATGAAAATAAATTAAAAAAACTTCAGGTTGAACTCATCCGATTACAAACCTGGGCCATTGAAGAAAATGAACGAATCATGATTATTTTCGAAGGAAGGGATGTAGCCGGAAAAGGTGGTGCCATTAGGCGTGCAACCGAACGGATGAATCCTCGGCATTATCGCATAGTGGCTTTGCCAAAACCTACGGAAGATGAGCGCTCACAGTGGTATTTTCAGCGGTATGTTATTCAATTTCCAAAGGCCGGTGAAATCGTTTTTTTCGACAGAAGTTGGTATAATAGAGCAGTAGTTGCGCCAGTAAACGGTTTTTGTACGCAACATGAATATGAAATTTTCATGAATCAGGTAAACGAATTTGAGCGAATGATTACAGAATCGGGCATTCATTTGGTGAAAATTTATATGTCAATCTCCAAAAAAGAGCAGGCCAAACGTTTCGAGGAATTAAAAGGCGACCCATTAAAACAATGGAAAATAACGCCTGTTGATGAAAAGGCCCAAGAATTATGGGATGTTTATACCTACTATAAAAATAAAATGTTTGCAAAAACAAAAGAAGGCATTGTTGACTGGAAAATAATAAAAGCGAATAAAAAAACGTATGCTCGGGTAGTGGCCATTAACCATATTTTAAGTAGTATTCCATACGATAAAAAAAGAGAAATTTAAATTTCTTTACCTTCGATAAACACCTTATCAATATGTTGATTTCCAAATGAGTATGGAATAAACCCGTAGCTTGGAATTTCTTTGGTAATGATAAAATTTGCTTTTTTTCCTTTACAAATACTTCCGTGGGTTTTTTCCAAACCCATTGCGTAAGCGCCATTAATTGTTGCTGCATTTATAGCTTCTTCCGGAGTCATTTTCATTTTAATGCAAGCTGTAGAAATTACAAAGTTCATATTTCCTGATGGTGTTGAACCCGGATTGTAATCGGTAGCCAATGCCAAAGGCAAACCGGCATCAATTATTTTTCTTGCCGGCGTATAAGGAATGCTTAAAAAATAGGAACATGAAGGTAAAGCAACAGGCATAGTATCAGTATTTTTTAAAACTTCAATATCTTCATCTCGCATCAATTCCAAATGATCAACAGAAAGCGCTTTGTGTTTAACACCAACCTGAACACCGCCAATTGCCGTAAACTGATTTACATGAATTTTTGGCATCAGTCCGTATTTTGCACCGGCTTCAAGGATTCTGTCGGTATCATCAACAGAAAAATAGCCAGTTTCGCAAAAAACATCAATATATTCGGCTAAATTTTCTACTGCCACCATCGGTAAAATTTCATGAATCACAACATCTAAATAACCACTTTTGTTGGTTTTAAATTCTGAAGGCAGCGCATGAGCGGCCAAAAAAGTGGACTTGATGGTAATTGGGTAGTTGTCATTCAACTTTTTTATAACACGCAACATTTTTAATTCAGCGTCCTTTGTCAATCCGTAACCCGATTTAATTTCAACGGCACCAGTGCCCAATTTCATCACTTCTTCAATGCGTTTTGCAGATTGTTGGTATAAATCTTCTTCGGATGTTTGTTGTAATTTTATGGCTGAATTTAAAATTCCGCCGCCATTATTCGCAATTTCTTCATAAGAAAGTCCATGAATTCTATCAATAAATTCTTGTTCCCTATTTCCGGCATAAACAATGTGCGTATGACTGTCGCACCAGGTTGGAAGCACTATTTTTTCGCTGGCGTCAAGGGTGTTTTCAGCTAGAATAATGGGTAAATTTTCCATCTTGCCAAAATCTTTTATCACCTCATTTTCAATCAATAAAAAAGCATTTTTAATGGTGGGTAGAAATTTCATTGCTGCCCCGCAAACCATTTTTTTCGGCACGCTTTCAACCTGTAGCAATTCTTTAATATTGGTAATTAATGTTGTCATATTTACAAAAAATCTTAGCTCAAATATACGGCAATTTTTGAAAGCATAAAACAGACTTTTTATATTGATTTTAACTTAAGGAAAATGCTGTTTTTTAGGACATTTATCATATAAATAAAGCTTAGATAGCGTATCTTTGCACAAAATTTTAAAAAATGAAGAAAGCCATATATATAGCAACAAGTGAAGCTAACAGTGGTAAGTCAATTGTCACTTTGGGATTGATGAGAATGCTGTTGGGAAAAACCGCAAAAGTCGGTTATTTTAGGCCGATTATCGACAATGTCAAGAAGGGAAAGAAGGACAACCATATCAACACCATTATTTCCCATTTTCAATTGGACATCGATCCAAATGATGCTTTTGCTTTTACGCGTAGCGAATTTATAAATATGCGGAATAATGGAAAAGAAGGCGAAATATTCGACACTATTATTTCAAAATACAAAGCATTAGAAGAAAAAAATGACTTTATGTTGGTTGAAGGCTCTGACTTTTCTGGAGAAGGAATGGCCATTGAATTGGATGCGAACATATTAATTGCAAAAAATTTGGGAATTCCGGCAATCATCGTTTCAAGCGGTATTGGGAAAACTTTAGAGGAATTTATTGAAGGACTGCATTTAGCCTATGATTCATTTAGAGAAAAAGAAGTGGAGGTTTTGGCGGTTATTGCAAACAAAGTTCAGGAAAGAAATATTGAAATTGTAAAAAACGGCGTTGAAAAAAACTTGCCAAAAGATGTTTTTGTCAATGTAATTCCTTTAATAGCTTCGTTAAACAATCCAACCATAAAAGAAATTGCAAAAGCTATTGATGCCAAAATTTTATTTGGCAAAGAACTTATAAATAACCAAACCACAAGTTTTAAAGTAGGGGCAATGCAATTGCGAAACTATTTAAAACAGTTGGAAGAAAATTGTTTGATTATTACGCCGGGCGACAGAGCCGACATTATTTTAGGGGCTTTACAGGCCAATATTTCTACCAATTATCCTGCAATTTCAGGAATTGTTTTAACTGGCGGAATTCTTCCTGAAGAACCTATTATAAGATTAATTGAAGGTTTGGCTCAAATTGTTCCAATATTAACAGTTGGTGAAGGAACATTTGATGTGGCCAATAAAATTGGGGCGGTTCGCTCTCATATGTATGCCGAAAATAAAGAAAAGATTAATATTTCATTATCTACATTTGACAAATATGTTGAATTTGAAAAGCTGAATGAGAAATTAATTACCTTCAAAAGCAGCGGTATTACGCCAAGAATGTTTCAATATAATTTATTGAAACGTGCAAAAACAGTGCGAAAACACATCGTGCTTCCTGAAGGAAATGACGACAGAATTTTAACAGCTGCAGCCCGATTGGTTCAAAGTGATATTGTTGATTTAACAATTTTAGGAAATAAAAGTGATATTGAAAATAAAATACTTCATTTAGGGCTGAAATTGGATTTGGACAAAGTGAAAATTATCAACCCTATTGAATCTGAATATTATAAAGATTTTAGCAATACTTTATATGAATTAAGGAAAACTAAAGGCTTAACCATTGATATGGCTGAGGATTTAATGGGAGACGTTTCTTATTTTGGAACCATGATGGTACACAAAGGTTTGGCTGACGGAATGGTTTCTGGGGCGGCACATACCACACAGCACACTATTAAACCTGCATTACAGTTTATTAAAACCAAACCAGGCGTTTCAGTGGTTTCTTCCATCTTTTTTATGTGTTTGGAAGACAGAGTTTCCGTTTTTGGCGATTGCGCCATCAACCCAAACCCAACTTCTGAGCAGTTGGCAGAAATTGCAATTTCTTCGGCCGATTCAAGTATTAACTTCGGAATTGAGCCAAAAATAGCGATGCTTTCCTATTCATCGGGAGACTCCGGTAAAGGAGAAGATGTTGAAAAAGTAAGAAGAGCCACAGAAATTATTAAAGAAAAACGACCAGATTTAAAAGTAGAAGGACCAATTCAATATGATGCAGCAGTTGATGCAAGAATTGGAAAAAGCAAAATGCCCGATTCTGAAGTAGCAGGGCAAGCAAACGTGTTAATTTTTCCCGATTTAAACACAGGAAACAACACGTATAAAGCCGTTCAAAGAGAAACTGGCGCGTTGGCAATCGGACCGATGTTGCAGGGTTTAAACAAACCGGTAAACGATTTAAGTAGAGGGTGTACGGTAGACGATATTTTTAATACCGTAATATTAACAGCAATACAAGCACAAGGATTTTAAATGAAGATATTAGTTATAAATTCAGGAAGTTCATCTATTAAATATCAATTATTTAGGATGCCTGAAGAAGAAGTTATTTGTTCGGGATTGGTGGAGCGGATTGGCTCAAAAGATGCTGAAATCCATTATAAGTCAAATCATACCAAAATTGATGAAGTGATGGATATTCCAAATCACACTGTTGGTTTGGAAAAAGTTGTCAACTTTTTGTTGGATGAAAAAGTGGGGGTTATAAAATCTACTTTAGAAATAGAAGCAGTTGGGCACAGAGTTGTTCACGGCGGAAGCACTTTTTCAAACACAACCATTATCAATCAAGTTGTTAAAGACAAAATAAAAAAATTATTTTCGTTGGCGCCTCAACACAATCCTGCAAATTATGAAGGCATTGTTGTTGCAGAATCATTTTTTCCCAATGCAAAACAAATTGCCGTTTTCGATACGGCTTTTCACCAAACTATTCCGGTTGAAGCATATAAATACGCAATTCCTACAAAATTTTTGGTCGAAAATAATATTCGTTTGTATGGTTTCCACGGAACAAGCCATAAATATGTTTCTGAACAAGCCATTGCACATTTGGGCATTGAAAATTCAAAATTAGTTACCATTCATTTGGGAAATGGCTGCAGTATGACTGCGGTTAAAAATGGAAAAAGTATTGACCACACACTTGGTTTCGGACCGGTTACCGGACTTATTATGGGAACCAGAAGCGGCGATATTGATCACGCTATTATTTTTCATTTGGTCAATAATTTGGGCTATTCGCTTGATGAAGTAAATAATTTGCTTCAAAAAGAAAGCGGTATGTTTGGGCTGACAGGTTACAGCGATTTACGCGATATTGAATCGGAAGCAGAAAAAGGAAATAAAGAATGTCAGTTGGCATTGGATATGAATGCTTACCGAATTAAAAAATATATTGGCGCGTATGCTGCCGCGATGAACGGTTTAGATGCCATTGTTTTTACTGCCGGAATTGGCGAAAATTCAAGTTTTATTAGAAAGTTGGTTTGTACTAATATGGACTATTTCGGAATAGCGTTGGATGAAGAAAAAAATAATATCAGGGCAAAAATACTCACTGAAATTCATACTGAAAATTCAAAAACAAAAATTTTGATTGTGCCAACCAATGAAGAGGTTGAAATTGCAAAACAGTCTTTTGAGTTGTTAAATTAGATCAAAAAATAAAATCACAAAAAAAGCATTGAAAATTTTCAATGCTTTTTTTGTGATTAAAAGTTAAAAAAAGTTAAAAGTTAAAAGTTAAAAGTTAAAAGTTAAAAGTTAAAAGTTAAAAGTTAAAAGTTAAAAGTTAAAAGTTAAAAGTTAAAAGTTAAATTTTCAAACTTGAAACTTGAAACTTCATTTTCAAATTTGAAGTTTGAAACTTCAAACTATTTAAGCGTACCAATCATTTCTTCGGGTTTTACCCAAGCATCATATTCTTCCGCAGTAACATAGCCCAAACGCACAGCTTCTTCTTTTAAAGTTGTTCCGTTTGTATGCGCGGTATTCGCTATTTCGGCGGCTTTATAATATCCGATTTTGGTATTTAAGGCAGTGACCAACATTAACGAATTGTTTACCAATTCAGTAATACGCGAATAATTTGGTTCAATACCAACAGCGCAATGTTCGTCAAAACTAGCGCAGGCATCACCAAGTAAACGGGCCGATTGCAAAAAGTTAACAGCCATAATTGGTTTAAAAACATTTAACTCATAATGGCCTTGAGTTCCGCCAATGGTTATGGCTACGTCGTTACCCATTACTTGTGCGCAAACCATGGTTAAAGCTTCAGCTTGGGTTGGATTTACTTTTCCTGGCATAATTGAACTTCCTGGTTCGTTTGCTGGAATAATTAATTCCCCAATACCTGAGCGTGGTCCGGAAGCCATCATACGAATATCGTTCGCAATTTTGTTTAAGGAAACCGCCAATAATTTTAAGGCACCGTGACTTTCCACAATGGCATCGTGCGAAGCCAGTGCTTCAAATTTATTTTCGGCAGTGATAAAAGGCAATCCGGTAAATTCCGCTATTTTTTTAGCTACCAAAACATCGTATCCTTTTGGCGTATTCATTCCGGTACCAACAGCGGTTCCTCCTAAAGCCAATTCAGATAAATGCGATAGGGTGTTTTTTAACGCTCTTAAACCGTGGTCTAATTGCGAAACATAGCCAGAGAATTCTTGTCCGACTGTTAACGGCGTTGCGTCCATTAAATGTGTACGGCCAATTTTTACCACATCTTTAAATGCTTCAGATTTCGCTTTTAAAGTATCGCGCAATTTTTCAACTCCCGGAATGGTAATGTCAATAATCATTTTATAACAGGCAATATGCATTCCTGTTGGGAAAGTATCATTGCTCGATTGTGATTTGTTTACATCGTCATTAGGTTGAATGGTTTTTTCGCCTTCGCCAATAACACCACCTAACATTTCGTGGGCGCGATTTGCAATCACTTCATTGCAATTCATATTGCTTTGGGTTCCGGAGCCGGTTTGCCAAATAACCAATGGAAATTGGTCGTCGTGTTTTCCTTCTAAAATTTCATCGCAAACAGCTGAAATGATATCTCGTTTTTTTTCTGGAAGCACGCCTAATTCACAATTTGCATGAGCAGCCGCTTTTTTAAGGTAAGCAAATCCGTAAATAATTTCTAATGGCATGGAGGCTGTAGGCCCAATTTTGAAATTGTTTCGAGAACGTTCTGTTTGGGCACCCCAATATTTATTGGCAGGAACTTCAACATTTCCCATAGTGTCTTTTTCTATTCTATATTTCATATGTAAATAATTATTGTTTTTTATTTGTCAATTGAATTTTTAAGTATTCGGTAACTGGGATCAAGTATTTAGCAAACTTATAACTCATCAGTAAATGACAAAGTTACCAATTCTCACTTTTTAGTCTATCAAAGTTGCCCATTTTTTTTGATTCATTTGGTGAGAAATATCACTTTTAAAAAAAATAAAATTTTTGTGATAAATTAAAAATAAACACTATTTTTGTAATTATTAAAAAACAACCTTAAAAAGTTATGGATTTATCGCAGTTTTCAGGATTTTTAGTTTTCTTAACCATTTTCACGATGGGATTTTGGTTAATGATTTTTTTAATAACCTTCGTAATTCCTTATTGGTTGTTCGGGTATTTTAAAGAATCTTGGAAATATAGAAAGGAAGATAAAGCGGCAGCTAGAAAACAATAATATTTTAATTATATGATATAAAAAAAGGGCAATTGAAAAATTGCCCTTTTTTGTTGATTAATTTATCCTCCAAACATTCCGTCATCTCCGCCACCATTTTCGTCGCGCTCTTGTCTTTGTGGTTTTTTCTTTTGATTAAATCTATAAGTGAAATTCAACATAACTTGTCTTTTACGCCATTGAAACTCATTTTCAGCAATCGTTGTTGGAGAATAATCGGTAGATTCTCGTTTTCGTGTATTTAACAAATCACTAACATTTAAAGCCAAAGTGCCTTTTTCTTTTAATATATCTTTACTGAAGGCTAAATTTAAACTAACCATGGCTTTTCTTTTAGATCGAGCACTTTCTGAAGGTCCCATATACATGCCGCTTGTTTGCCAATCTATTCCGCCAGGTAAAGAAATTCTGGAATTCAATCGGGTAAACCAACTCACATTTTCAGAATCATAATTTATGCCATTATAATCTCCACTAGTTACTGATTTAAAAAAGTTGAAACTGTTGGTGATTTTCCACCATTTAAGGGGGCTGTAATTGGTGGTAAATTCAAAACCATATCGGTCTTGTGAACTTAAATTAATAGGAGTGGTAATAATTACAAGTGTTAAGTCTGGGTTTTGTTCTGGATCAGTATCTGGGTTCAATGGATCATATATGATTGTATTACCTTTGGGATCTCTCCATTCTTCCTTTTGCGCCATTTCAATATTATTAATAGCATGTTGATAATAAACTGATGAATTCAAAGTTAATTTTTCCCATCTTTTTAAATATCCCAAATCGAATGCGTTGGTATAAGTCGGGTCTAAATTAACATTTCCTGTTCTGACATAGGTTTGACTGGTGCGTGATTCGAACGGATTTAAAAACCAATGGCGCGGTCGGCTTAACCTTCTGTTATATCCCAACGTTACGCTTTCTGAATCGCTAAATTCCAATCCTAAATTAACTGTTGGAAAAAATTCAGTGAAATTTTTGTCGAAATTTTCATTGGTTTGCAATAAGCTAATTTTTCTGTCTGTATTTTCCATCCTCAACCCTAACAAGTAAGAAAATTTATTGACTTTATTTCCATATTGAGAATAAACGGCATATACATTTTGTTCAAAATCCAAAGTATTGGAAAAATTGGTATTATTTTCAAATTGATTTGTAGAATCATTAAATTCTTCAACCAAATAATCAGCATTTAATTTATTTAAATCGGTATTAAAACCAAATTCAAATTGTGAATTTTCACCTATTGGCAATACATAATCACCTTTAATTAAAATATTTTTAGTTTCATTGTCGGTTGAATTTCTTTCTGGATTGCTGTCGGAAATAAACGCATTGCTATTTTCAATACTATTTTCATATTGAAAATCTAACGTTAATTTATGTCCGTCTTTATTAAAATCGTGCATAAAGTTTAAAGCATACTCTTTAGTGATATCTTTTTCATTTTCAATTTCAACCCGTTTATTGGTGCGGGTCAAAATTTTATTGGCATCGTATTCCTTACTTGTGTTTGTTGACAAGTCTTCACCATCAGATTCACGATATAAAATGGTTCCGGTCAAAGATGTTTTGTCAGTTAAAAAATATTCCGTCCCAAATCGGGCATTATAGCTGTCGTTTTTTCGGTCGTAATCTGTAGTTTCATTTCTATACTTTGGCTGGTTTACTGAAGGAAATAAATAGGTTACAGCGCTTTTTGAGCTTCCCGGAGCATTTCTGTAATTATATCCACCGCTCGCGAAATAATTTGCTTTATTTGTTCTGTAATTTAAATTGGCTGAAAGACCATAATTATCTGGAATTCCTGCGGAAGCAGAAACAGAGCCGTTAAATCCAATCGCTTTTCCTTTTCTAAGAATGATATTTAAGATTCCTGCAGTTCCTTCAGCATCATAACGCGCCGACGGGCTCGTAATAACTTCCACTTTTTCAATGGCGTCAGCTGGCAATTGACGCAACGCGTCTGTACTGCTCATACCTACCAAACCTGATGGTTTTCCATTGATTAAAATACGCACGTTTTCACTGCCTCTCAAACTTACATTTCCTTCTACATCCACAGAAACCGAAGGCACATTGTCTAACACATCGCTGGCAGTTCCGCCTTTTACGGTCATGTCTTTCCCAACATTGTATATTTTTTTGTCTAGTCTAATTTCAACAGTGCTTTTTTCAGCAATAACCACCACTTCATTTAAAGTTTGGGCATCAACTTCCAACGTAATGGTATCTAAATCAGTATTTCCAGAAATTTCTTTGCTTTTGAATGTCTTTGTTTTAAAGGAAATAAATTCGACAGAAATATCGTAAACGCCTTTTACAACTTGAATATTAAATTCTCCTTTTGCATCAGTGATACCGCCGGTTATAATTTTGCCATCTAAAGATTTAATAACGATGGTGGCGTATTCTAAAGGCTGTTTGGTGTCTTTATCTACAACTTTTCCTGTTAAAGCAATTTTTTCGATAGGATTGGTGGTATTTGTTGCGCCTAAATTAAGTATGAATAGGCTAAATATAAATAAAAATATATTTTTTTTCATGAATTGGTTTTAAAGTTTAATGATGGTACAAATATAGTGGTTGCCCAAATGCTTTTATGTTAACTAGTGTTAACGAGTGCGAATGGAAATGAAAAGTTTTAACGATGCTAATTTAGTGTTTAATAAATATGTAACTTAATGATTATAAGTAAACTAAAAAATAAATGAATGAAATAGATAATAAAGAATATTTCAATTTTTAACAGCCTAAAACTGTTAATAAACTCATAAAATTTATAAAATGGATTTTATGAGTTCTGGCGGGCGTCCAATTACAGCTCTGCGATTGTTAATTACAATTGGCCGTTCAATGAGTTTTGGATTTTTAACCATGGCATTGATGATTTCGGAATCTGACAGGTTTTTGGATTTATAATTTTCTTTCCAAATAGCTTCATTTTTTCGAACCAAATCAATGGGAGCAATGCCCAATAATTTAATAATCTCAGTTAATTCGACTGTTGAAAGTGGATTTTCTAAATAATTGATAATTTCAAAAGATAATTTAGATTCCTGTAATATGGTCAAACCTTCTCTGCTTTTTCCACAACGCGGATTGTGATAAATTTTCATGAATTTTAGTTGTTCAAAAATAACAATTAGTAATTGGGTTTGAATTCCTTTTTCTCAAAATCA
This sequence comes from Gelidibacter sp., assembly GCA_010906935.1. Lineage (GTDB taxonomy): Bacteria > Bacteroidota > Bacteroidia > Flavobacteriales > Flavobacteriaceae > Lutibacter. Next base: position 1,787 of record JAAFHC010000017.1, on the reverse strand, counting down.
ATTCTTCTGTCTTTTTTACTTTGGTTAAATCTATAAGTAAAAGAAAGCAAGATGGTTCTGTATTTATCTTCGATAACACTTTTTGAAAAATAGTTGGTATCAAATCGATCTCTATCGGTTTTGTACGATTTAAATAAATCATCAACAGTTAAACTAATAGACGCGTCTTTATTGAAGAAATCTTTATTGATTGCTGCACTTGCGTAAGTATAGGCTTTTCTTGTGGAATAGGCACCTTTTGAAATTAAAAAATGTTTTGCATTTATTTGAAAATCAAATGCTTTCGGTATTTTTAATTGGGTAAGTAGGCTGAATGAACCATTAAAACTGGCGTGATTGTAATTTTTAACAATGGTTTCATTGGCTAAATTTACCGATTCATAAATTCCTGATTGATCCAAATTGTAAAGGTTTATATTTCCTGTAAAGTTTAAAATCTTGGCAGGTTTATAAGTTGTTGTCACATCAATACCATAATAGTCTAATTTTCCAACATTTACGGGGGTCGTGATAATTTTATTTACCCCATTTATTTGTTCGCCAGTTTCGTAAGTCACATTTTCCCAATAATCATTATACCTGTTAAAAAACAGTGAAGATGAAAACATTATTTTATTGCCATTATACATATATCCTAAATTTGAAGCATCAATATAAATTGGGTTCAATGCCGGATTTCCAATATATGATGATGTCTCGCTATATTTTTGTTCAAAAGGCTGTAAACTTTGATAGGAAGGCGAGAACATTTTTTTGGAATAACTTAAGCTTAAACTTTTTGAATCGCTTAGCGTATATTTTAAATAAACGGTTGGAAAAATTTTATCAAAATTGTTTTTTTGAGAGGTATTTAAATATAAATAATCGGCTTTTAATTCCAAAAATTCAGCTCTGAGTCCTAATCCATAATAAAATTTTTCACTTTCATTTTCAAATTCAACAAATACGGCGTTCAAATTTTCGGAATAATCAATATTGCGATCATCTGTGACGCTGGAATACCTGAAAGGCACTTTTCCAATATTTCCTTTATATCCAAAAGAATAGGCAGAAGTTTTGCCGATTGGACTTATAAAATTTATTTCAAATGAAGTATTCTGCAGCTTATTTTTTTCGGTGTAGGCTTGGTTAGTGAAAGCTGCATTGGTGTTGGATATTGTATTGGTGATATCGTAAATATCTTTTGAAAATAAGATGCTGGAAGTTAACTGCTGGCCTTCTTTTTTAAAATTGTGTTCAAAATCAACCACAAATTCAAACATTTCATTTTCCAATTTTCCAATATGCGTCCTGTCATTGGAAGTTGTAGGAGTCATTGAAGCGTCAAAAATATTTGAAGTCGTTAGTGTGTTGCTTTTATTAATTATATTTTGAAAATTTATGCTTGTTGAAAGCGTTGTGCTTTTTGATAAATAGAAATCTGTGCCAATGGTACCGTAAAAAGCATCCTTTTTACTGTTGAATTCACTGTTTTCATTCAAAAATGAAGTTGTAACATTATTCAAAAAATATTCATTTTCTGAAGAGGCTGATATCACTGGATTGCTGTGATTGAAGGACGTATTGAAAAAAAAGTTTAGGTTTTTTGATTTATTGTTTAAAGTAATTAATCCTCCATAATAATCTTTATAACCGCCAGTTGCTGTTATTGAAGAGTTTAAACCTTCGTCTTTTCCTTTTTTTAGAATGATATTGATAACACTTAATGCAGAAGCATCATACTTTGCGCCCGGATTTGTGATGACTTCAATTTTTTCAATAGAACCTGCCGGCAATGATTTTAAAGC
>JAAFHC010000201.1 GCA_010906935.1 Gelidibacter sp. | reverse complement strand
TCATATTCTGGGTAGCTTCTCTCTTTATTCATACAGCAATGGCGCTTGCTTTTAGCACTTTATTACTTGGTTTTGTATTATTGGATCTCGCTCATTTCGGATTTCCCCAGCTTACCGTGATTGCTGCCATTGTATTAATAGTATGCGCTTTGGTCGCATGGTATATGATGGCTACCATTATTATAAATGATGTTGCCGGTAAACAACTTTTAAAATTAGGAAAACCTTGGATTAAAGTAAATTAATTGCTAAACTGTTCATAGGCAACTTTTTTGCTTGAAAAAATTACCTTATTTTTGAACTCTAAAATTTTATCAAATGAAGAAAATAGTCCTGCTTATTTTAATCACACTATTGATGATTGATTTAAATGCCCAAACATCAGAGTCTAAATTATACAATCCTGAAGCAGTTGCGAAAACAGATATTCAAAATATTGTTACAAAAGCGAATGCCGAAGGAAAACATGTGTTATTGCAAATTGGCGGAAACTGGTGTAGCTGGTGTATTAAATTCAATAAAAAAACCACTGAAAATGATACTTTGAAAAATGTTTTAACTGAGAAATATATCACTTATCATCTTAATTATTCTAAAGAAAACTGGAATGAAGACATATTGGCTAACTTGGGTTATCCGCAACGCTTTGGTTTTCCGGTATTTGTGGTATTGGATGGCAAAGGAAACAGGTTACATACCCAAAACAGCGTTTATTTAGAGGAAAATAAAGGTTATTCAACCAAAGAAGTATTGGAATTTTTTAATAGCTGGTCCCCTACTGCCATAGATTCTAAAAGTTATCCTTCCAAAGTAAGGAATTAAACCACCTTCATAACAACTGTGAAATGAATTTTTACTTCCAATGTGGGAATTATGCAAATATGATTAAAAATTATGTAAGCAAATTTGTTCATTTTCAGTAGACCTTTGCACCATGTAATTATTATTTTCAATAATATTTTTTATAACTTTAAATACTTTTAAATAGCTCAACAATAATGCATTGAAAAAATAAACAACTAAAAAACATATATCATGGAAAAAGGAAATATTGAAATCAAGGAAGAAATTTTAAGAAAAATAGAAGATATTAAAAATACCACAGAAAGCTTGGTTGTAAAAATTGGCCACCTTCAGGTAGATTTATTTAATTACCCAGATAAAGAACTTGAAAAATTTCTGGATACCCTAAACAAAGCGTTTTCAGATAAACACGTTTTGATAACTGAAGTTTTTAACAAACATGAAGAAGAAGTTAATAAATTAAGGTTATAACACCAATTTAAATAATTGTACTTTATAGGCCTAAAGGCTTTTTAAGAAACATAAAAATAGCGCCCTAAAGGCGCTATTTTACATGTTTTTAGTGTTATAATGATAATTTCACCGGTTCATAATCCAAATATCCTTTTTTACCTGGCGTGTAAAATGTATTTTGGTCCCAATCAGTTAATGCGATATTATTTTCAAAGCGCCCCACCAAATCCGGATTTGAAATAAAAGGTTTTCCAAACGCCACCAAATCTGCCTCACCGCTTTCTATTACTTCATTTCCAGTCTCTTGGGTAAATTCGCCGTTAATCATTAAAGTTCCGTTATATAAAGGTCTAAAATGTTTTGCGATTTCTTTTACAGCATAAGGAACTTCAGAAACATCAGTAAAAGGCTCGGATAAATGAACATATGCCAATTGGTGATCATTCAATTTTTTAATGATGTATTCAAAAGTTGGAATGGTTTCTTCGTCTACCGTAATTCCATGCAAATTGTGCATAGAAGGATTGAATCTAACACCAATTTTTTGTTCCGGAATTTCTTTTTTTACCGCATCCAACACTTCAAAAAAGAATCTGGTCTTATTTTCAATGCTTCCGCCATAAGCATCGGTTCGTTGGTTGGAACAATTGTTAAAAAACTGATGGAACAAATAACCGTTTGAGGAATGAATTTCTACGCCATCAAAACCTGCAAAAATCGCGTTTTTTGCCGATTGTTTAAAATCGTTAATGGTTGTTTTTATATCTTCCAAAGTCATTTCTTTTGGCGTTACCGTATCTTTAAATCCTTGCGGCGTAAAAGATTTACTGTTCGGATTGATTGCCGACGGCGCCAAAGGCAAATTTCCATGATGAAAATCTGGGTGAGAAACCCTACCCACATGCCACAATTGTATAAAGATCTTCCCTCCTTTCGCATGAACGCGTTCGGTGACTTTTTTCCAACCTTCCACTTGTGCTTTGGTATAAATTCCAGGTGTATTTACATAACCCACAGCCTTTTCAGAAACTTGTGCGCCTTCAGTAATGATCAACCCGGCAGATGCCCGTTGTTCATAATAAGTGGCATGCAATTCTTCTGTTGGTTTAAATTCCGGATTGTCAGCCCTGCTCCTTGTCATTGGCGCCATCACAATGCTGTTTTTTAAATCCAGTCCGTTTTTATAATATGGTTGCAATAAAGCTTGTTTATTTTCCATAGTTTATTTTAATTTTTTATCTAATAATTCAGCGACTTTTGCTGAAGATGCTGGGTTTTGGCCGGTAATTAACAATCCGTCTTCTACAGCGTAAGGTTGCCAATCCCCAATTTTTGAATAAATCCCTCCATTATTTTTAAGCATTTCTTCTAAAAGAAAAGGCACAACTTCAGTAAGTTGCACTGCAGCTTCTTCTTCATTGGTAAATCCGGTTACTTTTTTGTTGTTTACCAAGGGTTTGCCATCTTTTCCTTTTACGTTTTTTAAAACTGCCGGAGCGTGACAAACAAATGCTACTGGTTTTTCTTCATTGTAAAAAGATTCAATAAGTGCAATGGACTTTTTATCTTCAACAAGATCCCAAAGCACACCGTGGCCTCCAGGATAAAAAACAGCATCAAAATCATTTTGATTCACGTCCTCCAATTTCAAAGTGTTTGCCAATTTTTTCTTTGTGGCTTCATCTTTATCAAATCTTTTGGTAGATGCTGTTGCAGCATTTTCAGCAGCGCTGTTAGGATCAATTGGTGGTTGACCGCCTTTAGCTGAAGCTATAGTTACGTTATGACCTTTATCAGTTAACAAATAATAAGGTGATGTAAATTCTTCAATCCAAAAACCTGTTTTATGTCCGGTTGATCCTAAAGAATCATTGCTTGTCAATACAAATAGTATGTTTTTCATAATTTTCATTTTAAATGATTAAAAACAAAATTACGACTTAAATTTTCCAATTTAATTGACCTACATCAAGAAATCCGATTTTTTTAACTGATTTTCGTCAAACCCGGCTCAGACTTTCGGCAGACACGCCTAGATAATTTGAGAAATGATAATTGGCAACGCGTTGCTCAATGTTTGGATATGCCTTGCAGAATTTCAAATAGCGAATTTTTGTTTCATTTTGCAGTGGGAAACAGATTAAAAATCAATACGCTGGCTATTATTGTTGCGATAGTTGCCGGTGGCATTTTATGGGGAGCTGCTGGCATGATTTTATTCATACCGTTT
>JAAFHC010000200.1 GCA_010906935.1 Gelidibacter sp. | reverse complement strand
ACAGCCTGCCTTGTTTTGATAAATATCGACTTCTAATTTACAGCCGGCAACGTGGTATATCTTTTTGCGTAATCCAGCATTTGCTCAGCAAAACTTGCTGGTTGCACTATTTTTACATCAATAATATTTCCATCCGCATCTAATTCAGCAGTTAAAACAGGATTCACAAAACCGCTGTATGCCGCCGATTTAAATTTGCTGTTGCGATCTAGCACTTCTTTGTGAATGGCTTGGTCAACTTTAACGCCGTAAGTGTCAACCAAAGCTTTACCGGCTTTAAAATCTCCTTCCGATTTAATACGTTGTATTTCGCTCAACAATTCCCCAAACAACGCTCGTAATTTTACGTAATCTCTTACAACAAAATATGTTTTATTGTCTTTTGTCACTTTTTCGATGACCTTGTCTTTTTTTCCTTTTTCAAAAGCCCAGGCAGCCACCAACTGTCGGTTTCTCATATGTGATTCCTCAACATCATCGCCCAAGTTTAAACGAATCAATTGTGTCATTAAACCATTTCTGATATAACCATCAAAAGCCGCTTTACCAATTCCTTGGGCGTTTGGAGAAATTTTCATTTCCACCAATTTTGTGTCAGGCAAATAATACAATCCAACCAAATCGGCTCTAGCTTCCTCTAAGGTTGAAGCATAATTTTTTAAGGTTTCTTTTGGTTGCCCAATACCGTCATTTATTTGTCCGCTAGCGTGACCAATCACTTCGTGCAAAGCCGTATGCAATTTATCGGCTTCCTGTCCATATTTAATTTCATTTTCAACTTCAGCTTCATCAAAAGCAAATTCCTTTAATCTATCAGTACCTCCAGCCATATTGTAGGCTTCAATAATATTTCCGAGGGAAACCGATTTTGAACCGTGTTGTTCACGAATCCAGTTATTATTAGGCAAGTTGATGCCAATTGGGGTTGAAGGCGAAGCATCTCCTGCTTCAGAAGCAACATTCACTGTTTTATAAGAAACACCCACCACATTTTTCTTTTTATGCGAAGCTTGCAAGGTTGAATTGTCTTCAAACCACTGGGCATTTTCAGCCAAAACAGCCATTTTTTTAGACATGTCAAAATCTTTTATCTGAACAATCGACTCAAAAGAACCTCTGTGCGCAATTGGATCGTTATATACTTCCACAAATCCGTTGATATAGTCGATATCGCCTTCGGTGCTTGTTGCCCAAGCAACATTGTAAGCATCCCAAGTTTTTAAATCGCCTGTTTTGTAATAATCAATCAGTAATTTTAAGGCGTCTGCTTGCTTTGTATTTTCAGCAACTTCCACGGCTTTTTCTAACCAACCAACCATTTTTTCAAGTGATGCGCTGTACATACCGCCAACTTTCCAAACTTTTTCTTCCAAAGAGCCGTCGGCATTTTTAACCAATTTCGAATTCAAACCGAACTCGATAGGCATTTTGTCATTTTTGTTGATTTTTAAAGCATAAAATTTTTCAGCATCTTTTTCCGTAACATCGGGTGCATAATAATTTGTGGCTGAACCTAATAACAATCCTTTAGCTTCATCAAGATTTACTTTTTTTGCATCTTTATCGTTAAAAATTACTTCGTAAGCTTCCCCTGTAAGCATTGTTTTTGTTTCTTTTAACAAGGTGTCAAAATAGGCTTTTGAAAATTCGGGTATAAATTTATCATTTGAATAATGGTGGTGGATTCCGTTAGAAAACCAAATTCTTTTTAAAAAGGTTTCAAAATTTTTCCAGTCTTCAGTTGTTTTATCACCGGCGTAATTTTGGTAGATACTTTCTAAAGCACGTTTTATGGTTAAATTATGACGATAATTTTGGTCGTAAATAATATCACGTCCTTCCATACCGGCTTGCGATAAATAATACACCAATTTTTTTTGGTTCAATGTTAGGTTTTCAAAACCCGGAATTTGATAGCGCAAAATTTTAATATCGGCAAATTGTTCAACTTCATAATTAAATTCGGTTGCAACTTCATTTTTTGGGTTTTCTTCCTTTTTTTGATCGGCACAAGAAAACAAGATTGATGCCGTTAACAGCATCGGTAAAAAATATTTAATTTTCATATGAGGGATAATTTAAAATTTAAAGCTCAAATTTACTAATTTAAAACAGAATAATTCACTAATTTAGTAACTCGTTAACTCTAAAACACAAGTTTTGAAATATTTAAAATACTTCGTCTTTTTTCTTCTTGCGGCAGTTATTGTATTGGCCATTTATGGTGCTATTCTTGAAAGCAAGTACGATATAAAGCGTTCCCGAATGATAAAAGCACCTGCTGAGGTTGTTTTTGAGAATGTGAATGATTATAAAAATTGGGAAAATTGGAGTCCGTGGCTTGAAACCGACCCAACCATGGTAACCTCCTATCCTGATACCACATCAGGCGTTGGCGCATCATACAGCTGGGAAGGAAAAAGTGGCAGCGGATATATGAAAACCATCTCCTTGATACCAAACAAAGAAATAGTCCATCAAATTAATTTTGGAAATAGCAGCACGCCTGAAGTTTATTGGAAATTTAATGAAGTTGCTGATGGCACTGAAGTTATTTGGGGAATGCGTGGTGAAAATTCATTTACCGAAAAATTTTATTGGTTGTTTAAAGGAGGCATAGAAAAAAATACCATTCCAATTTACGACAGAGGTTTGGAATTATTGGAAAAACATATTTTAACTGAATTGGAAAAACATTCTTTTGAAACAAAAGGTATTGTTGATTATGGCGGCGGATTTTATTTATACCAGACCGTTTCATGCCAAATTCAGGAAATTGAGCAGAAAATGAATGAAATGTTTCCTGTTATTACTGAATTTATGGCCAAAAATAATATTGAATCCTCAGGAAAACCTTTTACCCTCAATCATAAATGGGATGAACAAAATAATACAGCCATGTTTTCTGCCTGTATTCCTGTAAAAGAAAGGGTCATTACTACTGGAGATGTTTTAACGGGCTATTTAAAACCGCAAAAAACTTTTAAAACCATTTTTAAGGGCGATTATAAATTTGCCAATGAAGCCTGGGAAGCTGCATATAAGGGATTGGTTGCCCAAGGCTTTACTGAAATTGTTGGTGCCGAACCTTTTGAAATTTATACCGTTGGACCAAAAGACACTAAGAATCCGGCAAAGTGGGTAACGGAGATTTATATTCCGGTTAATTAGTTATAGGTTATTGGTTATAGGTTATAGGTTATAGGTTATAGGTTATAGGTTATAGGTTATAGGTAGGTTATAGGTTATAGGTTATAGGTTATAGGTTATAGGTTATAGGTTATAGGTTATAGGTTATAGGTTATAGGTTATAGGTTATAGGTTAAAGGTTATTGGTTATATGTTAAATGTTAAATGTTAAATTAAAAATTCAAAATACCAACAATCGTATATCAACAATCATACATCAAAAATCAATATGACACTTCGTGGTATCTGAAACATTCAATCACGTGGTCATTGATCATTCCGGTGGCTTGCATATGGGCATAAATTACTGTGGAACCCACAAATTTGAATCCGCGTTTTTTTAAATCTTTTGAAATGATATCGGATAATTCAGTGGTTGCAGGAAGTTCGCTTAAATTTTTTCTGATATTTTTGATGGGTTTTCCTTTGGTAAAGCCCCAAATATAGTTTGAAAAAGAACCAAATTCCTCTTGAATTTCCATAAATAAAATGGCATTTGTAATGGTTGCTTTAATTTTTAATTTGTTTCTGATAATGCCGGTATCCAACAAAAGTTCTTCATATTTGGCTTCGGAATAATTGGCAATTTTTTGATAGTCGAAATTATCAAAAGCGATTCTGAAATTTTCTCTTTTCCGCAGGATGGTAATCCAACTTAATCCCGCCTGAAAAGTTTCCAAAATTAAGAATTCAAATAGTTTATCGTCTTCATAAACTGGAACGCCCCACTCCGTATCGTGATAAGCCACATAAAGCGGATCGTTTTTGCACCAACCACAACGTGTTTTGTCCATGTCACTTCGATTTAAATGAAACGCTAATTTATAAATTTTAACAAATAAGTTGGCATTCTTTTTGTACTTTTAGGTTAATAAAAACCAATAGATTATGAAAACTATACTTTATTATGTGGCCATTGGTTTATTTATTGCCGCATGTTCCTCAACAAGAACTGGAACACAAGAAACAAATACCTCGCAAGAAGCTGTTAGAATAGCCAATGACAGTTTAGAATATGAAATCATTATTATGGATATTGGCTTTGAAACTTATTTAATCACCATCGCCAAACCGATGAATTTTTATTCACAGGAATATTATGAAAACAAAAACAGGTTTTATGTTACAGAATGGAATATTAGGGCTCAAAATCCACTAAGATATCGCAGTGATATTTATGAAAATCAAATAGACTACGATTATTATGTTGATTATGGTTTAGAGGTAAATTACAAACTTTACAACTACTTTAAATTTGTTGAATATAAATACAACCAGCGATTTTTTTAGTGCTTTAATCCTTAGGTTTCAGTTGCATTCTTAAAATCATGTAACCCAAGCTACCCGCTACCAAAGATCCTAAAATAACACCCATTTTTGCGGCTGCTATATGCGCTTCATCATTGTAGGCCAAATTGGTAATAAACAAAGACATCGTAAATCCGAGTCCGCCCAAAATACTCACGCCCAATAATTCTTTAAATTTTACGCCTTTTGGCAAATCGGCCAGTTTGAATTTAATGGCTATATATGAGAGTGACATAATACCAATTGTATTGCCAAAAAATAATGCCATAGCAATATTAATAGTAATATGACCCAAGCCCTCCAATCCGCTTAAACTTAACACCACGCCTGCATTTGCCAACGCGAAGATTGGCATAATCACATAGGAAACCCAGCCATGAAGTGAATGCTCCAAATGTTGAAGCGGAGATTGCACTTGGTTGCTAATTGTTTCTATTTCATCAACCACAGACAATTGTTTTTTATTCAACAATTGTGGGTTTTTGTATTTATATCCTTTAAAAATATGCAGTTGGGTTGTCAATTCATTCTCGTAATCACTTAAATTAATTTTTCGATACATCGGTATGGTAAAAGCCAACAATATTCCTGCAATTGTAGGATGGATTCCAGATTTTAAAAATAGTAACCAAACCACAAATCCCATTACGAAAAAAAGGTATTTAGAATATAAATGCTTATAGCTTAAGAATCCAAGAACTGTTAAAATAAGTAACGCATAAGTAATTAAATCCCATTGAATATTAGCGCTATAAAAAATTGCAATCACTAAAACTGCACCAATATCATCAACAATGGCAAAGGCTGTTAAAAATATTTTCAACCCCAACGGAACACGATTTCCCACTAATTTTAATATTCCCAAGGTAAAAGCAATATCGGTTGCCATTGGAATTCCCCATCCATGTTCACCAACTTTTCCTTGGTTAAAGAATACAAATATCATCACTGGAAAAACCATACCGCCAATTGCGGCAAAAATAGGGAGTGAAGCTTTTCTCAACGTGGTTAATTCACCCGCTAAAATTTCGCGTTTTACTTCGAGTCCAATCACAAAAAAGAAGATGGCCATTAAGCCGTCATTAATCCATAAAATCAATGATTTTTCCAAATAAAAATTCGTATTCGCAAAGCCAATGGTGAATTTATAACGCCAAACCTGTTCATAAGTGCTTCCGTAAGGCGAATTCGCCAAAATTACGGCCAAAATGGAAAATGCAAAAAGAAGCAAACTTGCTGTTGTTTCTAAATGAATAAAATGATTTAAGGAACCGCCAACTGCTTTTATTTTTTTCTTCATAATTGATTGTGCAAGATAACCCATTTTGAAATAAAAAAAAGTCTTCTAAATAGAAGACTTTAGTATTAATATACATTTGGCTTTTTCTTAAAGTTTCGGACCAGCTACTACCAAAGCTTTACCTTCTTCGGTATTGGTATATTGTTCAAAGTTCTTGATATACAATCCTGCTAATTTTACGGCTTTTTCTTCCCATTCAGCAACATTGGAATAGGTGGTTCTAGGATCTAAAATATCGCTAACTTTAGGCAGGGTTTTAGGCGCTTTTAAGTTTAAAAAAGGAATGTGCACAGTTTCCGCTTTATCAATTGAACCATCAAGAATGGCATCAATAATGGCGCGTGTATCTTTCAGTGATATTCTTTTTCCTGTTCCGTTCCAACCTGTATTCACCAAGTAAGCATTGGCATTGTGTTCTTTCATTTTTGAAACCAACGTTTTAGAATACATTGTTGGGTGCAATGTTAAAAATGCTTCACCAAATGCAGGAGAAAAAGATGGTTGCGGTTCTGTAATTCCTCTTTCTGTACCTGCCAATTTAGAAGTAAATCCACATAAAAAATGGTATTGTGCCTGTGCATCATCTAAAATAGAAACTGGAGGCAACACACCAAAAGCATCGGCAGAAAGATAAATTATTTTGCTTGCGTGACCTGCTTTAGACGGCAACACAATTTTATTTATGTGATAAATTGGATAAGAAACTCTTGAGTTTTCTGTGATTGTGTGATCATAAAAATCAACTTCTCCATACTCATTAACGGCTACATTTTCCAATAACGCGTCTCTCTTAATGGCTCTCCAGATATCCGGTTCGTTTTTTTCGCTCAAATCGATTACTTTAGCGTAACAGCCACCTTCAAAATTAAATACGCCATTGTGATCCCAACCGTGTTCATCATCGCCAATTAAATAACGTTTTGGATCGGCAGAAAGTGTTGTTTTTCCAG
>JAAFHC010000016.1 GCA_010906935.1 Gelidibacter sp. | reverse complement strand
CGTGCAGAAGACAGAAATAAAGAAACAGCTGAAGCTTACGACCGATTAGGAATGGCTTGTTATGCTGCAATGGAAGCTTTTGTGAGGTGGAAATATTAGGTAATTAAGTCTGTAAACTTTAATAAATGGCATTGATAAAATCAATTTCAGGAATAAGAGGAATAATTGGAGGTAAAACAAATGATCATTTAATTTCGATTGATACATTTTAGTTTGCCGCTTCTTATGGGTTTACTGCAGAACTTATGGCTTTTAGTCAATTCGTTCTGATTTTTATAAAAAATTGAGGTGGTAAATTAATACAAAGTTAACAGGAAGGGAGGGGCTATTAAATTGGATTTGATATTCAATTCAATAAGAAAGGTAAAGTTAAAATTACATGTTTTTTGAAATAATAATTTGAGGCTTTTTTGTGAAATTGAATGCTTTTTTTTTACATTAAAATTTCCTTCTAAATTAAATAGACATTTTATTAGTAGGAATTTATTCTTAATATGTGTTCGAAAACACTTAATTTGTGTTCGAGCACATTTAATTACGAATTTCCTTTGTTAATTAAATATTAAAGTTTACATTAGCGAAAACTAAGTTAAATAACAGCTCTTTAGCATCAGTTTTATGGTTGAAAAGAGAATTAAAAAGGGCGATTTTCTTAGCTTTTTTTAAAATAGTAAAAAATAGTGAATAGTATTGTCCTCAAATAATTATTAACAAATCAAAAAAAATCTTTATGCATAAAAAAAATTTGAACAAATAAACCATAACCTGTTAAGCAACAATAACTGTTAATAAGAGTGTCATTTTTAAAGTCAATCGATGTAATTCTTTTTAGCATAACCATCAAATCTAATAATATGAAAAAACTTAATAAGTCACTTAAAAGCACCCGATATGGGTTGAAAATTGATTTAAAAATGAAAATTATTGCTATTTTTTTGATAGGCTCTATTTTCAAAACAAATGCAAATACTGCTGTGCTTAGTTTGAACGATAATTTGTTAATAAGCAATATAAGTGAACAAGCACAAATTGAAATAAAAGGTACGGTTTATGATGAAATGAACCAACCACTTCCTGGAGCTTCAGTTTTGGTAAAAGGAACTACAATAGGCACAGTAACATCTTTTGATGGAGTATATAAGATTCTCGTTCCTAAAGGAGCAACAACTTTAGTGATTTCTTATACAGGGTATGTTAAACAAGAAGTTTTGATCAATGATCGAAGCATTATTGATATTAAAATGTCATTAGATTTGATGAGTTTAGATGAAGTGGTTGTTGTAGGGTATGGTAGCCAAAGAAAGAAAGATATTGCGGGCGCTATTTCAACAGTTAAAACAGAAGAATTGGTATTATCATCTTCACCCTCAATTGGTGATGTGCTTAGAGGTAAAGTTTCAGGTTTACAAATAACTCAGAATAGTGCACAACCAGGCGGTGGATTAGATATTCAAATTAGAGGAGCAGGATCTATTAATGCTTCTAACGACCCTTTAATAGTTGTGGATGGATTTCCTATCACCAACTTTCAACAACCTGGAACAGGAAATAGATATGATGGTGGAACACAAAGTGTTTTAAATTCTTTCAACCCTAATGATATTGAATCCGTTTCAGTATTAAAAGATGCTAGTGCTACCTCTATTTATGGTTCAAGAGCTGCAAATGGCGTTATTTTAATAACAACCAAAAAAGGTAAAGAAGGAAAAGTTCAGGTTGACTATTCCTCATCTTATTCATACCAAGCATATAACGATAGCTTTGATGTATTAAGTTTACCAGAATGGATGCAATTAAGAAATGATGCTGCATTAGAAAATTGGAAATTTCAAAATAGAGTTACTCCTTATAGTAGTGGAAATGTTACTAGCAGAACTTTAGAAGAAGCTATTGCGAATCCTGTAAATGGTGTTGCATTTTCAAGATATTATTCAGATAATCAAATAAATAATGCAGGTCAAGGTACCAATTGGTTAGATCTTGTAACTAGAGATGGTAGTACCCAACAACATAACCTTTCTTTAAAAGGAGGAACAGAATCAACAAAATACTATTTATCAGGCAACCTATATAAACAAGATGGTGTATTAAAAAATTCAGCTTTTGATAGAGCGTCTCTAAGATTCAATTTAGACCAAAAGTTAAATGACTATTTGAGTGTTGGTATGAATCTTACTACGAGTAGAATCAATAATGAAAATAGCCAATTAGGTGGAGATCAATATGAAAATTCTGGAATTATCAGGTCGGCATTACAATATGGTCCACAGATACAAGCTATTGATGAGTTTGGTAATTATCCAATTAATCCAGATAATGCTCAGGAGCCTAATCCATATTCTTTACTTACTATAACAGATCAAGGTGTTATTGATAGAACTTTAACTAACTTTTTTATGGAAATTAAACCTTTACCAGGTTTAGTAGCTAGATTGCAAGCAGGTATAGATCAGGGCTATACGAGTAGAAATACCTATCTCCCAAGAACGACTTTGTGGGGCGCTTTAGAAAATGGTAAAGCAACAATAGCTAATCAGAAAAAGAATGATGAGTTATTTGATTTTACGTTAAATTATTCTAAAATTATTAACAACCATAATTTAAATTTTTTGGTTGGATATTCTAAGCAAAAATATAGATCGGAAAGTGCTTCTTCTGGAAATAGTGATTTTATAACCGATGCGTTTTTATGGAATAATATTAATGCTGGTGGAGGCACCAAAGTAATAGCCTCTTCAAAAAATGAAGACAATTTAGTATCTTATTTTGGTAGAATAAATTATGTTTTTAAAGAGAGATATATTTTAACAACAACCATTCGTAGAGACGGTTCTAGTGTTTTCTCTAAAAACAATAGGTTTGCTATTTTTCCTTCAGCAGCTGTGGGTTGGGATATTGCTGGTGAGCCTTTCATGAAAAACATGAACGATATTATATCACAATTAAAAATAAGAGTGGGGTATGGTGAAACTGGGAATGCAGATATTGGGTCTAATGCTTTTGCTGCTTTTTATGCGCAACCTGCATATTTAAATCCAGATGAATCTATATTAATTGGGGTATTTCCATCCAGATTGGAAAATCCAGATTTAAAATGGGAGACAACTAAAGAAACTAATATTGGTCTTGATTTTGAATTATTAAAAGGAAAGCTTTCCGGATCTGTTGAAGTTTATAATAAAGAAATTTCAGATTTGCTACAATTAAAACCTATCAATTCTTACAATGAGGTAAATACCGTTTGGGCAAATATTGGAAGTACCCAAAGTAGAGGTATTGAACTTACTTTAAATTCTGTTAATGTTGATACAGAAAATTTTAAATGGAAAAGTACCCTAACTTTTTCTAAATTTAAGGATAGATGGAAAGAAAGAGCTGGGGATTGGAAACCAGCTATTTATCAAAATGTAGACGATCCTATACGTGCTCAATATTCATATTTATCTGATGGTATCATGCAAATAGGAGATGTTGTAACTGCACAACCAGAGTTATTTCCTGGTCAAATAAAAGTTAAAGATGTAAATGGGTTTTCAAGAGATGGGGCTGGAAATCCAATAGTTGATGAAAATGGAAGATTTATTGCAACGGGCGAGCCAGATGGAAAAATAGATGAAGCTGATATTGTATTATTAGGATCATCAGATCCTGATTTTATTGCAGGTTTTAGTAATAGTATTAGCTATAAAAACTTTGAACTTAACTTTCATTTTAATGGCATGTTTGGAAGAAAGATAGTAGACCAGACAGATGTTGCTATGGGTGTTTCTGCAGATGGCGTATGGGCAAATGGACGTAATGCATTAAGTAGTATATATGATAGATGGACACCAGATAACCCATCAAATACAAGACCGGCTTCTCACTATGGATATACTCAATATAGTTCTGGAGATTTTTTCTTACAAGACGCATGGTTTATAAGACTTCAAAACTTTTCGTTAGCTTATAATATACCTTCCAAGTGGAATGGAAAATTAATAGATAGCGCAAAATTTAAACTAGATGCTCAAAACCTTTTCGTTATTACCCCTTATAAGGGTGTTGACCCAGAAACTGACGCTTATGTAGCAGCATATCCGAACGTTAAGACCTATACAATAGGTATAGAAATAAAATTTTAATAAATACTAATGATTATGAAAAAAATAAAACTGATAATGCTAGGGTTATTAATAACCTTAACATTTGGATGTAATCCAGAACTTGAGTCTATTAATTATGATGAGATTAATCCAGCTATTTTTCCAGCATCAGAAGCTGATGTTGAAGCTTTGGTAGTAGCGGCATATTATCCTTTAAGAGGTTCTTGGTGGGATGGTATTCATACTACTTCAGAAAACGGAATAATGTTTATTAATGATGCCTCCACCGAAATTCTTCAAGGTCTTTTTGGCGTACAGCAACTAGCAACATTACATAGTTATAATTCAACAAATGAATCAGTCACAAGATATTATGACCGTTTTTATAATAGAATAAGTTCTAATACATTGAGTATTGATAGACTTGAAAAGTCTAGTGTTAATGACATCATAAAAAAGAAAGGTATTGCAGAACTTAAGTGTGCTAGGGGGTTTTTAGCGTATGAACTTTTTGATATGTACGGTCCTTTGGTAGTTGCTCCGTTAGAAGTTTTACAAAATCCATTAATAGAAACTCCATTAGCAAGACTTGGTTATGATGAAATGGTAAACTTTATTGAAAAAGACTTATTAGAAGCTGCTGAAGATTTACCGTCTCCTGCCGAAGCTGCCTATGGAAGATTCAGTCAAGGTTTTGCAAGAATGTTATTAATTAGGTTATATCTTCATGAAAAAAGATGGGCAGATGTAGAAAAACAAGCAAATGCTATTATGGCCATGAATTATTATGAATTAACCTCTGATTATGTGGATATGTTTAGTACAGCGTCACAAGCAGATAATAAAGAAGTTATATTTGCTGTTCCTGCAGATTATGCTGGAACAAGCGAAAATCAATGGCAAATGATGGTTTTACCATCTAACTATCCTGTAAGAGGAGGTTGGGCTACAATTCAAAGTTCGTGGAAATTTTATGATTCATTTGAAAGTAATGATGTTAGAAAAACAAACTTGATCGCTGAATATACAGGAACGGATGGTATTACCTATAACAGGTCTAATCCAGGTAATATCATGCAAATGGGACCTCTTCCATTAAAAATTGCTGCCGATGCTGCTAGAAATACTGCACTAACAACAGTTGATATTATTTTATACAGATATGCTGATGTGATTTTATCAAAGGCAGAAGCCATAGCTAATAAAAATGGAGTTCCAAACCAAGAAGCCATAGACTTAGTAAATACAATAAGAGAAAGAGCAAATTTGAATCCAATTCTATTGGCTAATTATTCAAATATAGACTCATTTAATACTATGATTCTTTTGGAAAGATCTCATGAGTATTGGTGTGAAAATGGACAATACCGTTCAGATTTAATTAGACATGGCAAATTCAGTTCGCATAATATAGATTTAAATGGTTCATCTAGCCAAACAGCTCCGCACAAAGTACTATATCCTTTTTCACTGGCTAGAATCAGTGAAGGAAAAGGTGCTTTTTTACAAAACCCTGGTTATAATTAGTTTATGAGGGACTATCAATCCAGCTTTTAAACCAACTGTTTGGAAAGATAGTCCTTAAATAAAGTTGTAAGTTAAAGGCATTGAAATACTAATTTCTTCAACATAAATAAAAATAGAAAGTACACTATAAAACCATTTAAAAAAAATGAATTCTAGACGAAACTTTATAAAAAAAACTGCCATTGTAGGAGTGGGAATATCCTTAGCACCAAGTTTAACTTTTGGCTTTAATAGTCCTCAAAAATTAAAGGTAGGGATGATTGGTGTGGGTCTCCGTGGTACAAATCACTTGAATAATTTATTGTTAAGAGATGATGTTTTAGTCACTGCAATTTGCGATATAGATCCAAAAAGGATAACGATTGCAATTGATGAAATTGTTAAAAGCGGAAATAAAAAACCTCTGGTTTTTGGAAGTAATGATTTTGATTATAGAAACCTACTGGCATTAAAAGATCTTGATGCAGTAATAATAGCAACCCCTTGGTTATGGCACACGCGTATGGCTAAGGATTCTATGTTAGCTGGTAAATATACTGGTTTGGAGGTTTCAGCCGCTAATACTATGGAAGAATGTTGGGATTTGGTAAATACCCATGAGGAAACAGGAACACATTTGATGATTCTGGAAAATGTGAATTACCGAAGAGACATTATGGCAGTACTAAATATGGTGAAACAAAATGTTTTTGGTGAGTTAGTTCATTTTAGATGTGGCTATCAGCATGACCTCCGTTTTGTGAAATTGAATGATGGGATTACTCCTTATGGGAAGGGTGTTGAATTTGGGGAAAAAGGGATTTCTGAATCAACATGGAGAACACAACATTCATTATTGAGAAATGCAGATGTATACCCTACTCATGGCATTGGCCCTATCGCAGCAATGTGTGACATTAACAGAGGAAATCGTTTTTCATCATTAACGTCAAACGCAACTAAGGCAATTGGTCTACATAATTATATCATCAAGCATGGTGGTGAAAATCATCCTAATGCCAAATTAAAATTTAAGCAAGGAGATGTAATTACCACGACCATTGAAACTACCAATGGAGAAACCATTATTGTAACCCATGATTGTAATTTACCTAGACCTTATTCCCTTGGATTTAGAGTGCAAGGTGCCAACGGATTATGGGAGGATGACGGAAGCAGAATGTATATTGAAGGGAAATCGGAGCCTCATGAATGGGATGCAGCTGATGAATGGTTAAAAAAATATGACCATCCACTTTGGCAGAAATATGGAGAATCAGCATCAGAGGCAGGACACGGCGGTATGGACTTTTTTGTCTTAAATGCATTTGTAGAATCTGCAAAATTAAATATTGCTCCACCAATGGATGCATACGATGCAGCATCTTGGAGTGCTATTACGCCTCTTTCTGAACTTTCAATCGAAAATAATGGAGAACCTCAGGATTTCCCTGATTTCACAAGGGGTAATTGGGTAAAAAGAAAACCTTATAATTGGATTAAAGAAGATTATTAATCGATTTTAATCATAAAAAAACAAATTATGAAATTTAAATTTATAACTGTATTGTTTCTTTGCATTATAATAGGCTGTGGTAACAATAGTATTGATGAAGAACCTGGCGAACCTATAGATAATACTGTAAGTAAGATAACTTATATAGCTTCATCTGATGTTATTTCAAACCCAGAACGTGGTTTTATGCACTTGTGGAGTGTGAATTCTGAAGGCACGCCGCTTAACTTGGTTACATTGCAAGACTTAAAAAATGAAAACGTAACAATTATAAACCGTCTTTACTATTTAGAAGCTTTTAAAAATTCGGATATAAGTGTGGCTCAATTAAATTTAATAAAAACTGATTTTGAAAGACTAAGAAGTTCAGGTATAAAATGTATTTTACGTTTTGCTTATAATGCAAACCAAAATGAGACAGATGCTCCTCTAAACATTATTGAGAGACATTTGGACCAACTCAAACCTATTTTTGCGGATAATGCAGATGTTATTGCATTTGTTCAAGCTGGTTTTATTGGGTCATGGGGTGAGTGGTATTATACCACCAACAATTTAACAACGCTTGAAAATAAAAAGGCAGTTATTAATAAGTTATTAGAGGTATTACCAAAAGAAATTAAAATTCAAGTAAGAACACCACTATACAAACAACAAGTTTTTAATTATACAACAGCCATGGGAAGTGATGTAGGTTATGGAACTTCAGATATTGCTCGCGTAGGATTTCATAACGATTGCTTTTTAGCAAGTGCGGATGATTATGGAACATATCAAAATATTAGTGTTGAGAAAAACTACATTAGTAAAGAAGCACTGTATGTTCCAACCGGTGGTGAAACCTGCCCCCCAACCAATGTCCCAATAGCTAGTTGTTCAGTAGCTGAACAGGAAATGAAATTATTAAAATGGACCTATTTAAATCTTGATTATTATGGACCAGTACTTCAAGAATGGAGAAATAATAACTGTTTTATCGATTTTCAAAAAAAACTAGGGTATAGACTTTTGTTAAAGTCTTCAAGCTTAAAAAAAGAAGTAACTATCAATGGTAATTTTGAATTAAACACTATCATAGATAATGTAGGTTTTGCTCCTGTTTATAACACTAAAAAGTCGATTTTAATATTTAAATCTGTTAATGACGGTAACATATACAAGAAATTGTTGAATTTTGACATAAGAAAAGTAATACCTGATTTAGATTATGATTTAAAAGAGTCTGTTAATCTTTCGGGAATTCCAGCCGGTAAATATAAATTATTTTTAAAAATTGAAGACAGGTCTGTTTCTTTAGCTGAAAGACCAGATTATTCAATTCGTTTAGCAAATAAAGATACTTGGGATTCAACTGAAGGAATCAATGATTTATTACATACACTATCTATCAATTAAAAACTAAAAATTAATCTCAAAATAAATTAATCATGAAAAAATTAAGATTTTTATATTATTTTATGGCTATTTCACTTCTTGCAGGATGTGGAAATGACAATAATGAAGCGGACTCCGATGGAGGCATTATAGCTGATTTTTCATTTACAGTCGATGCAAATGATGCAAGTAAATTTATATTTACTAATCTTTCTCAAGGAGCTACCTCTTACAGGTGGGATTTTGGAGATTTAAACTTTTATTGCGAAAAAGAGAGTCCAACTTATAGATATACTAAGGTTGGTGGTGAAATTAAAGTTACCCTTACGGCAATGAATGACTCTGGACAAGAAGCATATATTACAAAAACTATTACTGCGCCTGTGGTTCTAAATGTTGACATAGCCATTGATGGTAATTTTGCTGATTGGGCAGAAGTTCCTGTTGTGTATGATGAAAGTGCGTCTGGAGCTAATACTATGCAAAAAATTAAAATTTGGGGCGGAGGCAATTATGTTAATTTTTATATAGAAGGAAATCCTTCAATGAAGATGGAAGTTGTTGATATGTATATTAATGCAGACGGAAATTCCTCTACAGGGTTAATTAGCTGGCAATGGCCAACAAGTTCTGGTGCAGACTTTTTAGTTGAAGGGGCTTTTTTAAACAATTATTGGGGCGATTTGTATAAACATAACAATCCTAGTGGCGGATGGGGATGGGATTATATAAACAGTGCCGATAGCTTTATTACATCCTCTGGTGTAGTAAATGTAAATGCACAAACAACTGCCCTTGAATTTAGAATTGCTAAATCAAAATTAGGTTCACTTGGTAGTTATATTGGGATTGCTATTTCCGAGTTGAATGAAGGTTGGGCAGGAGTGGCAGACTTTCCTAAAGTAACCGGAACAAGTAGTTTTGTTATCTATGAGCTTCCAAATCAAGCTGTAACCCTTTGTGAATAATTCTATATCAATATATTCAGCTATTGGCGAAATTGGGAACTAATTTCAAATTTCCTTGAAGTAACTGTAACTAGTGCTTTAAAACATTTGGGTTATAAATAGATGATCATATTTTATGAATACCATTTTAATTCCAGATATTCTGAAATTCTTAAGAATATCTGGAATTTTTAATAAATCAACTACGTATGAAAAAAAAGGCATTGATTTCTTTAGGACTAAGCATTCTGCTTATTGCATGCGCAGGAAGTAATGTAGTCAATAAAAGAGTGGTTAAAATTGATGAGCCTATTTTAAACGAAGGGGGTGTGTCTCGTTTTACAAATGTACAACCCATGACAGGTATTGTAGTTTGGGAGGGGAATCCTAATATAAGTTCAGGTGCGCATACCTTAGAATTTTCATATATGCTTTTTGATGATATTGTTTCTGAAAAAGGGGTTTATGATTGGACTGTTGTTGAAAACAAATTAAACGCTATAGCTTCAAGGAATCATCAGGCAATTCTTCGTTTTAGATATGCATATGTAGGGAAACTTACTACTGTACCAAAGTATATAAAGGATATGCCAGATTATAATGAAACAAAAGGTATTAGTGAGGGAAAGGAAACATGGTTTCCAGATTGGTCTCATCAAGAATTAAAAGACTTTACCTTAGAATTTTATAAAAAATTTGCTGAACGTTATGATAATGATAACAGATTGGCCTTTTTGCAAGTAGGATTTGGTTTATGGGGAGAATATCATATCTATGATGGTCCTTTTGAGTTGGGAAAAACGTTTCCTTCAAAAGAGTTTCAAACCACATTTTTAAATAAAATGGACAGCTTTTTTTTAAATTTACGTTGGTCTATTTCTATTGATGTTGAAGATGGTAATGTAGCCCCGTTTCGTGATAATCCCTCATTATTAAATCTGTCATTTGGTTTATTTGATGATTCATTTATGAGTAAAGAACATGCAAAAGTTAATGAGCAGCGTTTTAAGTTTTTAGGATTTGAAAGTAGGTATAAAAACAATCCTATAGGAGGCGAATTTAATTACTATACAACTTTTGATCAAGAAAATGTGTTATCACCAAATGGTGCACATGGAGAATCGTATGAATCTTCGGCTTCTAGATTTCGTGTTTCTTATATGATTGGTAATGCACAACACAAGTATCATAGTGTTGAACGTATAAAAGAAGCTAGTTTGCATACAGGCTATAAGTTTGAAGTTACTAAGCTTGATAAAACTGATACTAAAATTTTTTTAACAGTAAAAAACATTGGGACAGCTCCAATATATTATGATGCTTATTTTTCAATTAATGGCAATAAATCTAACGAGTCACTCAAAACATTAATGCCAAATCAAGAAAAGATTTACACTATAAATTACACTGGTAATGAAACTTTGAAGATCACATGTGAAAGGTTACTCGAGGGACAAACTATAGATTTTAAAAGGTCCTATTAAAACAATAGCTCATCTCATTATTATTTCAAAATTAAAAATGAATTAAACTTCACATGAAACAAAAGCCATATGAATGGATACGCGATGATAGCTTTGAAACTAAGTATGCTTACAACCGATTTATAAACTGGATAAGTGGCGAGTTTGTTTTAAATCAGCAAGAAAATATTGATGGATTAAAGGTTTTTTTTCCAAATGGTTGGTTTTTTATAAATGTATTAAATCCTAAAAATAATTCTATTGGATTTAGAATAGAGGTAAAAAGCAAATGCTTAAAAAGTGGAACACAAATTTTCAATCAAATAGTATCAATATTAAAACATGCAAAAATATTTCATTCAGAATTTATAAATAATTAACATGTTTAGCATTTTTAAGTGTACAAAGTATTACCAGTCATACAAATGATATTTGAAGCACATACATTATTTAATATATATAAACCATTAACTAAGTTGATTATGATTACATTGAAAAAATCGCTACAAAACAAATTGTTTTTTGGTTTCATAATTTTGTTTACAATTCAGATGTTTCCTCAACAAAAAGATAGCTTGGAAATAAAAACAACTACTGATGAACATTGGTGGGGCGGTGCAGTATGGGATGGTCATATTATGCCTTTAGAAAACGGATATTCTATCAATCTTTATGGGAATAATAAAGGCAATCAGGCTCAGCCCTTGCTTATTTCAGATAAGGGAAGGGTTATTTGGTCTGAGGATCCTATTTCTTACGCCATAAATGGAGATCAAATTTTATTAACTTCGTTAGGGTCAGACATAGAAATCTCCTCTTCAGGATCTACTTTAAAAGAGGCATTTTCTTATGCGTCTCATAAATATTTTCCGGCGTCGGGTAAGCACCCAGATAATTTACTTTTTGAACAACCCCAATACAATACTTGGATTGAACTTGTCTACAATCAAAATCAGGATGATATTTTGAAATATGCACATGCTATAATTTCAAATGGATTTTCTCCAGGGGTTATTATGATAGATGATAATTGGCAAGAAGACTATGGCAAATGGGATTTCCATCAAGGAAGATTTGCAGACCCCAAAAAAATGGTCGATACGCTGCATGAGTTGGGATTTAAAGTCATGTTATGGGTTTGTCCTTTCGTTAGTCCTGATAGTGATGTGTATAGAGATTTAGAAAAAAAAGGTTATTTAATTAAAACGAAGGAAGGAGATTTTCCATTAATCGTTAAATGGTGGAATGGAGCCAGTGCGGTTCTAGATTTTACAAACCCGGGAGCAGTTGCCTGGTTTGACGGTCAATTAAAAGGTCTTCAAGAGAAATATGGTGTAGACGGGTATAAATTAGATGCTGGTGACAGTTATTTTTATAACACGCCCTTAACATCATTTGATGCCTCAGCTACTCCAAATGATCATACCTATTCATTTCAGCAATTTGGACTTAAATACCCTTTGAATGAGTATAGAGCAACATGGAAAATGGGAGGTCAGCCACTCGCCCAGCGTTTGCATGATAAGGGACATAATTGGGAGGATTTGACAAAGTTAATTCCTCAAATTACATTGCAAGGTCTTCTTGGGTATCCTTTCAACTGTCCTGATATGATTGGAGGTGGAGAATACGGGTCTTTTATTGATTTAAAATCAATTGATCAAGAGTTGATTGTACGGTCAGCACAGGTTCATGCACTTATGCCAATGATGCAGTTTTCTGTAGCTCCTTGGCGGGTATTGAATGTGCAAAATCTAGAGGCTGTAAAAAAAGCAGTAGCAATTAGAAAAGAATACACTCCAATTATTATGGAACTCGTCAAGAATGCTGCAATAACTGGAGAACCAGTGGTGAGGTCAATGGAATATGAATTTCCACATCAAGGCTATTTCAATATCAAAGACCAATTTATGCTTGGTTCTAACATTTTAGTTGCTCCACTACTAGAAAAAGGAAAAACAAAGCGGTTAGTAGCTCTCCCAAAGGGCAAATGGAAAACTCCTGAAGGTAAAATATTAAAAGGTGGCAAAACATATCCGTTTACTGTTGCATTAGATCAATTGCTATATTTTGAAAGAATATAATCGCATTTATGGATTAATATTTTAAAATAATATTGTATTTGAACGAATAATTACTTAACAAAAAAGCATAAAAATAAAAAATAAAGTCATTATGTGGAAATTCAAAATTTTAATGATAAGGGCGTTGTCCATTGGAATAATAGCATTGTGTAATACGGTATATGCAAATTTTCATATGCACTCTTTATCGTCAGCTATCTCCGAAAATACTCTTCAAAAAGATGACGAAAAACCTATAAAAATAGTGAAGGATTCAACTTCCATTTATGTGGAGTATCTAGAAGTAGGTAACATAAAAAACCAGTTAAAACAACTTGCCAAATATAACGTGAATGTTACTCCCAATGCAAGAATAACTCAATTTCGAAACAATCTTTATCAGGTTGTAATTAGTGAAATTGACAGGGGGGATTACACTGAAATAAATGGAGAATTAGAATACCTATCTGAAGGAAGTTCCTGTATAACACTTCGAATCATTCTTCCTTTAAATGGTCACAAATGGAAATGGTTTAGTGGATTAGAGAAATCTGATATAATGAGAATGGATTCAACCTATAATGACACCGTTGAAATCTCTACTGTTCTCCCTCCAGATGGCGCCTTCAATGGGCAAACATTAGCTGATGGAGGCTATGGAGATCCTGTGGGACAAGGTTCAATGTCCTTTTACCCTTTGTGCGCGGTAAGTATTGATCATAAGGGAGAAGGGTTAGGAATTGACATGTCGCTTCCGGTAGTTTACCGTTTAAGTGCTGAAATTAATAAGGGATTAATAGCTGAATTTGATTTTGCAACTAGTCCGTTAACAGAAAAATTTCCAAACCGTGCATTTTTTAAATTAAGCCATTTTAATTTCAATGCTAACTGGGGTATGCGAGCAGCTCTAGAAAAATATTATACTATTTATCCCGAATCATTTAAGAAAAGGGTTGTAACGGAAGGAATTTGGCTCCCTTTTACAGCACTCAGGTCAATTCCAGATTGGGAGGATTTTGGCTTCGCTTTTCATGAGACTTCTTGGAATAATTCTGATGAAATGAATGGGAAGCCTTTACCCAATATCATATCCGATAAGGGAACCGGTGTGTTGAGTTTCCAATACACAGAACCTTGGGATATTCAATTGCCAATTTTCACAAAGGACATCGACTACGAGGCGCTTATTTCAGATAAAATGATACCGAGTGAGCATCTAAAGTATATTAAAAGTAGCGCCACTGAAGATAAAAATGGACTATGGCAAACTAGGCGGCTTGAAACGCCATGGTTTAGTTCAGGATGGGCAATGAGTATCACAACCAATTGCGACCCTGATCTTGAAGGCTATAACCGTTATCAATATGTAAGACAAGACGAAATAGAACCAGCAAAAAATGAATGTGGATGGTATCTATTTTGATTCAATGGAATGGAATTGGCATCATGATTTGAATTATCGAGAAGAACATTTTAAATATACAGATTATCCACTTACATTTTCAAAAAATGTGAATCGGCCTTCAATCTGGAATTTTACTTCGGAATTTGAATTTATGAAAAAAATTGCAGATGAAATGCATTCGCAGGGGAAGTTGGTTATGGGTAACGGACATGGATGGAATCCATTTGCCGCAGCTAATTTGGATCTGTTTGGAGCTGAGCTAAGCTGGTATTCAACTGGTGATCACAATGTAGAAGCTTTGGATTTTAAACGGGCTATTTCATTTCAAAAACCTATTGTTTTTCTTTTGAATGAAGGCTTAAATGATAAGGCTTTTACCGATTCTCCATTTAAAGGATATGAAATTTATTTTGAGAAACTTATGGCTTATGGTTTTTTTCCATCATTTTTTAGCGTGGATGCTTCCAACGATCCTTATTGGAAAGACTCTGAAAAAATAGAAAATGGCCGCCCCTTCTTTAAAAAATATATTCCTATTATCAAACAGATTGCAGGAGCTGGCTGGGAGCCGGTTACCGAAGCTGTTTGTAATGTTGAATCATTGCGAATTGAACGTTTTGGTGAAGTTGGAGCACTTTTTTTTACTGTTAGGAATAATGGAAATAAGGATGTTCAATGCATTGTGTCTCTCAACTTGGAGGAACTCAAAATTTTTCAAAAATTTTCAGCTCAAGAAATGGTGAGTGGCCAAACGATAAAAGTAGTGAATAATAAATTATATCTTACTATCCCTGCCCTTAGAACTCAGGTAATTCAAATCTTATAATAATGGAACATAAAAGCAAATTTTATTGAAATAATGATACAATTACGTTAACCAGAAATGAAATAATCTTTTATTTCTGAATTAGAAACTTACTAAAATAATACATCATGCTTGAAGTGCAAGAAAAATCTAATGATCGGCTTTTATCCCTCGATTTTTACAGGGGATTAACCATGTTTTTACTTATTGCCGAATTTTCTCATCTATTCACTTATCTGGTATCGCCAAAATTAAAAGGAACTTTTATTTATGCTATAGGAACTCAATTACACCATGTTGATTGGGAAGGGCTTCATTTCTGGGATTTAATCCAACCATTTTTTATGTTTATTGTAGGCGTAGCTATGCCATTATCTTTTTCAAAGAGGATAGAGAAAGGTGATTCATATAAGCAATTAAGTAAACATGCTTTTAAAAGGGCATTTTTAATGCTACTCTTGGGGTGGGGACTCTATTGTATCGAGCCAGGAGAAATTGTTTTCAGGTTCCAAAATGTATTGGCACAACTTTCAGTTACCTATATATTGGCCTTTTTGGTTATTCGCAAATCGGTAGGAATTCAAATTGGCTTTTCTGTACTGTTAATTCTAATAAGCGAAGGCTTGTATCGATTTTTTCCTATTGAAGGTTTTAATAATGCTTTTGTAGCAGGAGAAAATTTTGGGGCATGGTTTAATATTCTTATTTCTGGAGCAGAAGATGAAGGTCATTGGGCTATGTTTAATGCTATCCCAACTGCGGCGCATACAATTTGGGGTGTTCTGGCAGGCCAATTGCTTATGGGTAATTATTCAGCCAAGAAAAAACTACTGATTTTATTTGGTGCGGGGATTATTGGATTAATTATTGGCTATGGTCTGAGTCCGTTTATCCCAATAATAAAACGCATATCAACCAGTTCATTTGTTTTTGTCAGCGGAGGATGGGCATTCATTGCTCTTGCTTTTTGTTATTGGTTAATAGATGTTAGAAAATATCAAAAAGGGGTTTTGTTTTTTGCCATAGTAGGGATGAATCCACTATCTATTTACCTGTTTGCACATATTGGGGGAGCCGATCTCATCAAGACTATATTTCTTCCGTTTTCAAATGCGTTGTTTGGTTGGACAGGTGAATTAGGGGCACCTATTATTTTAAGTATTATCGTGCTTTTTATACTTTGGTACATCTGTTACTGGATGTACAAAAAGAAAATATTTATTAGGATTTAAAAGGATAAAATTCTTAAACAAGTGCAGCACATTAGGTATTTTTTCAGATGCCCTTTTAGTTCTATTTTATGGAACAAAATGAAGCGGATTGCGAACACCTTATTACCTGCTAAACATTCTATTTTGTTGAGCCTATTCTTATGGAAACGGATTAAAAAAGCGCAAAAGCAAAAAATAAGTGCTTTTTTTAAAGCTCTTATTGCGGGGAATTGGAAGCTGTATTGCGTGTAGGGTAACGGAACGAAATACTGCTGGAATTGCAAATCAAAAACTAAAAGAACTAATTTAAGTAACTAAATTATGAGAATATTAGTAATGGGAGGCTTAGGATTTATAGGTTCACATTTCGTCGTAGAACTTCGGAATGAAGGCTTTGAAGTAGTTACTATAGATAATCTTTCAAATTCAACATGATATTAATGGAGTGATTCACTTTGCAGCTTCAAAAGCTGTTGGAGAAAGCGTTGAAAAGCCTTTGTTGTATTATGAAAACAATCTTAATACCTTGATTTATTTCTGTAGGAACTTCAAAAGAAAGAATCTACAAATTTCATTTTTATACATACACTTGTTGTTTTGTGTATACATATTTCAGGACGGATCAACTCTACATAAATATCTCCACTCACCTGTAGTCTCCCCAAACTTAGGAGACCTTACCTCTTGACCGATGACTCCCTAACACTTAAACTCCCACTCAAAACAACCGTTTCCGGAATATTGAACATATTAGATTCAATTTGTTTTAGCAATAGTTCCGCAGCAACTTCACCCATTTGGTAAGTGGGTTGCTTGACGGATGAAAGCGGGGGATCAATTAGTTCAGCCATTGGAGTTTCTGAAAAACCAATAACTGCAACATCTTTTGGTATTTTTATACCGTGATGTTTTAATGCTTTCATTGCTCCCATAGCTGTAGGGTCATTTACACAAACAAATCCTTCGGGGAGCATGTTTTCTGAAATTAACTTTGCAACCACTCGTTCACCATCTACAACTAAAAATCCAGTTTCAATTATATTTTTATTTGAAACTGGTATTTTATGTTTCCTATGTGCATCCATAAAACCTTGAGCCCTGCTATTCGACAAGTTGATATGATTAGGACCGGCAAGATGGATTAGCTTGGTTAAACCTTGTTGAATGAGATGTTCCGTGGCAAAAAACGACCATTTATAATCATCAAAAACCACCTTCGGAACGGCTAAAGATTCATTAACCCGATTAAATAATACCAAAGGATATCCCTTCTCAATCAACTTTTGCAGAAAATTACTGTTCTTGGATTCCTGTGATAGAGATAGAATTATTCCATCTACAAAATTATCGACCAATGTTTGTAAGTTTTCAAGCTCAGTCTGATAACATTCGTTTGACTGCATGATTAATATCTGGTAACCCTTTTTTAAAAATACATCTTGAATACCAATAATTACTTCCGGAAAAAATGGATTGAGAAATTCGGGAACAACAACACCAATATTATAACTGCATTTTTGTTTTAGTTTACGAGCTATTGGATTGGGAGAGTATCCCATGTCTTCAGCAACTTTTAATATCTTTTCACGGGTTTCCGGACGTATATCATATTTATCGTTAAAAGCTCTGGAAACTGTAGAAATGGAACAGTTTAAGGCTTTTGCCACGTCTATGATTGTAACATGTTTCATTTTTGTATAGATAAGTTGGTTTTGTAAAGATACTAAATAAGTTGTTTCGATTTTCGGAAACGTTTCCGGAAAAAAAAAACGTTTCCGAAAACGTTTCCGTAGATTTATATCAAGAATGTGTTGGGTGAAAACGTTTGCGTTTCTATTTTAGTGGTCGTTAAAACAAGGTGCTAATTTATTAAACAAAAATTTAAGGTATTTACCATACTTATTTGAAAACTAAATAGATTTTAAATCTGAACAAAAAAACAAACTAAAATTATGACTTATGACAAAATTAATGCAAATTAAAATTTTATGCTTTCGTAGATTTCAAGTTATAAAGAATTCAAAATTCATTCTGTTTTATTTTCTTTTATCTACGTATACATTTCAAGCTAGTACATTAGTTTATTCAATAAATGATGGTTTTGATGTATCTATTTTAAATGAGAAATCATCAAGCACATTCACGACACAACAATTTGAAGTAAAAGGAACCGTTGTTGATTCAAAAGGCACTCCTATTGTAGGAGCTACACTCGTTGAAAAAGGAACAAAAAATGGTGCTATAACCGATTTTGATGGTAATTTTACACTAAGTGTTCAAAACGAAAATGCTATTTTAACAATAAGTTTTCTTGGCTATAAAGAAATGAGTATTGCTTTATCTGGTAAAAGTGTTATCAATGTAGTTTTACAAGAAAATATTAGTCAATTAGACGAAGTTGTTGTTATTGGATATGGTTCTCAAAAAAGAAACGAAATTACAGGCTCTGTTAGTACTGTTTCGCTAAAAGACTCAGAGGATAGAGCTGTAACTGATGCAAGTCAGTTATTGCAAGGAAAAGTTTCAGGAGTAACCATTGTGCAAAATTCTGGGCAACCAGGAGATAATACATCTTCTATTCGAATACGTGGAATAACTTCAATTGATAATAATAATGATCCTCTAATAATTATTGATGGAGTCCCTGGTGATATGAGTGATGTTAACCCCAATGATATAAAATCATTATCGGTTCTTAAGGACGCTGCATCAGCTTCAATTTACGGCTCTAGAGCATCTGCGGGTGTTATTATTATTGAGACAAAAAATAACACAACAGGGTTGACCATAGATTACAACCGTTTATCTACCTTAACTCAAGCCACTATACTTCCAGAAACAGTCAATTCATGGGAGCATGTTACTTTAAGAAATGAAGCCCGCAGAAATATGAATCTTCCTGAAGTATATAGTGAAACAGATATTAAAGAATTTGAATATGGACTTAACCCTAATAGACCTAACACAGATTGGTATGACACTTATTTTAAAGTTTCAATGTTACACAGCGATTATTTGAATATACGAGGCGGAAGTGAAAAATATAAATTTTCAAGTTCATTAAGTCATTTAAATCATGAAGGTGTTTTAATTGGTACCAATTCACAAAAATTATCATTTAGAACAATTTTGGATGGGAAGTTTTTAGATGATAAAATTAGAGTAAACTTAAACATATATGGAGATGAGGAAGATTCACACGAATTGTCATCATCAACTTCCAGCGTACTAAATCAAATTTCTTCTAACACTCCTGTATCTTTTGTTACCTCTGATAATGGCACACCAAGCTTCCCTGGTAGATATTTATACATAGAAAACATTGGCGGTGGTACAGATAGGGAACGTGTAAGTTTGAGACTTCAAGGATCTATTGAAATTGAGCCGATAAAAAATGTAACCGCTAAGCTATTATATAGTAAAAATAAGTATGAGTTAGATTATATTCGATTACTACCTGAGTATGAAACTGCTGGGATTGTTGATAATTCATTCGGTGGGTCACTTAAGCTGTCAAGCCTATCTAAAGAATGGTATCAAACAGATACTGATCAATTTACAGGAACAATTAATTATGATTTTAATATAGACAATCATAAAATAGGAGCTTTAGTAGGCTATGAAAGGCTAGAACGAGACTATACATATGATAGCGGTTTTGTTGACGATTTATCAACCAATGAACCTATTTTCAGCTTCGGAAACCCTTCTTCTAGTTTCCTTAGATCGGGAGCAAATTCTAATGCTACCGTATCTCAATTTGGAAGATTAAACTATTCCTATAATAATAAGTATTTAGTAACCATGAGCGTCCGTAGAGATGGATCTTCTCGTTTTGCTGATGGAAATAAATATGGCACATTTCCTTCTGCCTCATTGGGTTGGGTTATGGACAAAGAAAATTTTATGAAAAACTCAGACTTTTTAAAATTAAAACTTCGAGCTTCGTGGGGAAGATTGGGTAATCAAAATATTTCCACAACATATGCCACTTCAGATCAAATGAGCGGTTCAGAATTCTATGCTTTTGGTGGTGCTATAGTACCTGGCCGGGGAACTACTGTATTAGCCAATCCAGATACTACTTGGGAAACAACTGAACAAATAGACATTGGCTTCAACATGATTATCAATAATCATGTAACTATTAATTTTGATTATTATCAAAAGAAGACCTTTGATATTTTAGCGAGAGTGACCATTCCTCCTTCTTTAGGGGTAAGCTCTTTACCATATCAAAACGTTGGAGATATGCTAAATGAAGGTTTTGATTTAGATCTTGGTTACAAAAGTAAATCAAACCCTAATGGATTTGGGTTCTCGATTAATGCGAATTTAAGTTACCTTAAAAATGAGGTAACAAGTTTAGGGGATAATTTAGAGTTTGTGAATCATTCTAGTGCTAATATTTTGCGTAGTCAAGTAGGATCTTCTTTCTCATCCTTCTTTGGATATAAAACTAATGGTCTGCTACAAATAAACGACTTTACATGGCAGAATAATAGTGACATTACAATACCACATGATGATAGAGACTATCAATTAATATCAGGTTTACCAGATCACTCTGGTGTAATGACAAATCCTGCTCCTGGTGACATTAAAATGGTAGATACAAATGAAGACAACTTAATCACTCCAGATGATAAAACAATCATTGGTCGATCTGTACCAAAAATAAATTATGGAATCAATTTGAATTTTTCATATAAAAATTGGAACTTACGTTTATTAGGTCAAGGTGTAGGTGGATCCCAAGCTTATCTAAATGGACCGGGCATAGGCCCTTTTTGGAATGCAGGTAATGGAACTGTAAGTAGAGTTTTGGCAGACAACCGATGGACTTTTGAAAATCAAAACACCTCCTATTCAAGGCTTTATGAAGATAAAATAAGAGATGCCATTGTATCCGATTATAATATATACGACGCCGATTATTTTAGATTAAAAAACATTACTCTATCCTACGATATTAACAAAAATATACTTGATAAGATTGGCATTAGTCGATTAAAAATATTTGCAACTGCTGAAAATGTCTTTGTTATAACAAACTTTCTTGAAGGCTATGATCCAGAGAGAGATTATAGAAATACTAGTGGAAATTTTCATCCACAAACAAGTTCTTATTCTTTAGGAATAAACCTTAGTCTTTAAATAATAATTAAACTAAATACATATGAAAAATAAATATAATACCTGTTTTAATCCTATTTTAATCCTAATATGTGTTATGTTTTTAGGATGTAATGATGATGAATTTATAGAGCGCAGTCCTATTGATTTTTTAGCTCCAGATAATTTTAAAACAGAAAAAGACATTGTGCATTCTGTTAGTGGCATATATAATGCATTTATATCAGATAGAGAAGAACCAATCAAAACAGATTTTATTGTTGATAATGGTTACTATGTTGGTTATCAGGAAATGTGGAAAAGAATTTATAATAATGAAACTTCTTTTATAGAACAAAAATGGTCTAGAAACTATAGCACTATTTTAAGAGCTAATACCGTATTATTTTATATTGATAATGTGCCTCTTTCAGAAGAAAAGTACAATCAATATAAAGGCGAAGCTACATTTTTAAGAGCCCTAGCATATTTTGATTTGTTAGAATTTTATGGTGCAGTTCCTTTAAGAACTGAACCCGAAAGTTTATCTCAAAAAGACAAAGCCTTATCATCAGAAAATGATATTCTTGAATTTGTATTAGCAGAACTAGAAACTGCCTCAGAATTACTACCTATAATCTACGAACCTTCTGAACGTGGTAGAGCTACAAAAGGAGCCGCTTTAGCCATGAAAGCACGGGCTTATCTATACCATAACAATTATGAAATGGCAATTGAATACTGCCAAAAAGTTAAAGGTTTAGAAATATATAACTTAATGGATAATTTTGGAAGTATTTTTTTGCCAGAAAATGAGGCTGCTAACACAGAAACCATATTTGATTTACAATTTGAAACAAATGAAGCTAAAAGAGGCTTGTCCAATAGTTGGTATACTAGATTTGTTTTTTGGGGAGGATATCAAATATCGCAAAACCTAGAAGAACAATTTTATTCCACTAATGGATTATCAATTGATAATCCTTCTAACACACTTTATGACGAAAGTATAAATCCTGGTGTTTATAACCCTTCAACTAAAGTCAAACAGGAAAACCTTTACGACAATAGATTTTCAAATAGAGACCCTCGTCTTCATGCAACAATAGTGGTTCCTTATTCTTTTTATAGATATAAAATAGGTGGGGTAGGCAATAATGATGACAAGGAAATATACTATCCTAGCAATCAAAGAGCTGCAAACTTTTCTAGTTTTAAAGCTAGAAAATATGTTGATTATTCTAATAATTGGGTTCAAGATATATCTGGAGTAAATCCAATTATAATTCGTTTTGCAGATATTCTTTTAATGGAGGCGGAAGCGATGGTAGAAACTGGCACTTACGATGAAGTTTATGTAAATGATTTAATAAACCAAGTGAGACAAAGACCAAGTGTAATGATGCCTAAAGTTGGAGATGTTGAAGGTTTGGGGATATCACAAGATGCCATGAGACAAATTATTCGACATGAAAGAAGAGTAGAATTTGCTTTAGAAGGGTTAAGGTATTTTGATATTAAAAGATGGGACATTGGGTTTGAAGCGTTTAAAAATGCCAGAGGCTACGAACCAATATTACTAAAAACGAACTCAGCTACATACAAGGTATATGACTTTGAAACAAGAACATTTGACCCTGCCGTGGGATACCTATGGCCAATTCCAAGAATAGAAACAGATTCTAATAACCTTATTCAATAAACATTTACGTTATGAAGTATAAAATATTATTAAAGAATACATTACTAATTGTTTTAGTAATGATATTAATTACTAGCTGCGAAAAGGATCCTATTGAGGCTCCATCTACCGTCCTTAGTGGAGATGCTGAAATATTAGCTGGAGACTCTACAGCTGTAGCCGTTAGTTTTAAAGGGACGCCTCCATTTGGATTCAGTTACTATTGGGTAGGTAAAAACAAAACTACTTACAAAGGAGCCATTTATGATGTTATGGATAACAATCATACTTTCAATGTTGCCCCTGATACAACAACAACAATTATCGCTGAATTTGCTTCTAGTCGCTTTGGTGAAGCTGCCAGAGCTAATGGTCAGGCTAAAATAATTGTTAAACCTGTAGAATATATATACGATCAAACTTTGTCTGCACTAAATTCAGGATATTTACATAAATCTGATGGTTTTAAGACTGGGCAAGAACTTGATGTTAGAAATCAAGGGGCTCAATTTGACAGAATTGTATTTATAGAATTTGATTTAAGCACTATTAATACACTTGAAGATAAGAATAAATATACTTTTCGCTTTTGGCTTACTAGAAGTCATGCACAAGGTGCGTCTGCAGGTCCAGGCATTATGGAAATCAAATCTATAACAGGAGAGATTGATCCTATATGGACTTCGGCAACACAGCCTGCCGATGCAAACATGGAACTAATTTCATTAGAACCATTTAACGCTACATCTACTTCTGAAAAAATTAAGTTTGAAGCAGATATTACTGGGTTTGTAAGATCTTCTCTGGAAAAAGGATCAAACAAAATAATTATAAGAGTTAATGAAACTAAGAGTAAAGGCTTGTATTACATTGGAGGACATACTTACCGTGAAGAAGATAAAAGACCTGAGATAGATGTTAGGTTAAGAAGAGAAATATAGCGAAGGTATCCTTATGTTGTGTGTTATTTACCAATCATAACGGTCGAAAACGGGCTGATCTCCCAAAATCTGGAACCATGAAAGTTGAAACCAAAATTAAAACGTAAACTGAATAATCGAAAATCAGAAGAGTAGAAAATTAATAGCAGCCTATTAAAATTAAAATTATGAAAAATTGATTAAAAAACTTGATACTTGTTAATTATTCTTTCATTGGTTTTCTAATAAGCTCATCTTTTTAGTAACTCAAATGCAACTTTTTGATTATAGCTTATTTCTGTTTTTAATAAAGCAGATTGATATGATTTATTATTGAAAAAGAGTATGGGTTGTCTTATGGGATTGATAGAGATTCTGTTTAATAGCTTATATTCAACCAATAACGTAAACTTTTAGCTGTTTTTATTAGCATATTTTCTTCACCATGTCTTTTAAATCGCAAGTACCTGTAGATGCAGAATCCAGGTTATTAGTTAGTTTGATTTAGTTTGAGTTGGGGTAACTTAGTTACTCCCTAATTTTTATAAACCAAATTGACATTTAAATGAAAAATGAATATACAAATTTAAAAAATGGTGTTGATTAACATCTACAAAATATGGGTACATTAGATTATGTTGTAATATTAATTTTTACTTTTCTCATTTTAATAGCAGGTATGTCCTTCAGTAAACGAGGATCAAGTATGAAAAGCTATTTTGCAGCCGGAGGTGCGGTTCCTTGGCCTATTAATGGACTATCACTATACATGAGTTTTTTCTCGGCTGGCACATTTGTAGTTTGGGGTTCTATTGCCTATCAATTTGGATGGGTGGCTATTACCATTCAGCTATGTATGTGTATTGCGGGGTTTGTTGTAGCTTACGTTATTGCACCCAAATGGCGAAAAACCAATGTGCTAACAGCTGCCGAATTTGTTAGAAGAAGATTGGGGGCAAAAACTCAAAAACTTTATACGTATTTAATTCTAATATTGTCATTAGCCTACACAGGAGCTTTTTTGTATCCGGTGGCTAAAATTGTAAATGTTTCTACAGGTTGGCCAATTGATTTATGTATTATTGGTCTAGGTTTTCTGATTCTATTATACACCGTTACAGGTGGACTTTGGGCGGTAATCGTTACTGATGTATTACAGTTTGTTATACTGACCGCTGTGGTAATCATCGTAGTTATTTTATCATTTAGATCGGTAGGTGGTATAGATGCATTCTTATCTAATACTTCAGATACTTTTTGGAACTGGACCGGAGGAGAATACAATTGGTGGTTTATGCTTGCGTTCTCTATTTACAACATCATTTTCATCGGTGGTAATTGGGCTTATGTACAGCGTTACACAAGCGTAAAAAGCGAAGGAGATGCAAAAAAAGTAGGACTCACTTTTGGTTGGTTATATTTAATAAGTCCTTTGATTTGGATGCTTCCACCAATGATATATAAGGTAATCAATCCTGATTTATCCGGCCTTGAAATGGAGGAAGCTTACATGCTGATTTGTAAAAAAGTTTTACCCATTGGTATGTTGGGATTAATGTTAGGAGGTATGGTCTTCGCAACCGCTAGTTCAGTAAATACAACCTTAAATCTTGCCGCATCTATCATTACCAATGATATTTTCAAAGTATTTAAGCCCAATGCAGGTCTAAAGCAAACGATGCTTGTGGCAAGATTATCCACTCTTCTATTCGGTTTGGGTACTATAGCCGTTGCTTTATTAGTCCCATCTATGGGAGGTATCGTAAATGTGGTACTCAGTATCGGAGCAGTAACGGGATGTTCTCTATACGGGCCACCAATTTGGGCGTTATTCTCTAAAAAAATTAGCGGTAATGCAGTATTGATAATAACAGTTTTAAGCTTGGTCATAAACATTTCTTTTAAATTCTTTAATCCTTTGGAAAGGGCAGGTGAAATGTTGCTGGGTACTTTACTGCCTTTCGTTTTATTAGCTTCCTATGAAGCCTACCTTAATTTTAGAAATATAAAGCCCAGCGACGAATATATTAATTATAAAAAGGGACTATCTATAATTTCTGAAGCCGAAGACGACGAAGACGAGCAGAATACTTTTGGGTTAAAAGTATTATCAAATACATTGATTGCTGTTGGGTTTCTGATTGTAGCCCTAGGCTTTATATCTATGACTAATCTTTTATTAATTGCATCCGTTGGGTCTATTATTATTTTAATAGCGATATGGATTCATCCAAACATTAAAATGAAATTAAAATGATAAAGAAGAAATTTGAAACTATTAGGAAAACAAAAACAGCGTATTTAAAAGCTGATTTAGTAGTAGTTGGTGGTGGATTATCTGGTGTTTGTTCTGCGATAACAGCTTCACGTTCAGGGTTAAAAGTGGTGTTGATACAAGACCGCCCGGTCTTGGGGGGGAATGCTTCCAGCGAAATTAGACTTTGGGCACTGGGTGCTACCTCACATATGGGAAATAATAATAGATGGGCCCGCGAAGGTGGTTTAATCAACGAAATTCTTATTGAAAACCTAAAACGAAATAAAGAAGGTAATCCATTGATTTTCGACACAGTGCTGCTTGAAAAGGTATATGAAGAAAAAAACATCACTCTTCTTTTGAACACGGCAGTTTATGAAGTGAAAAAAAATAATGACCGCAATATTAAGAGTGTAACAGGTTTTTGTAGTCAAAATTCAACGACGTACCAAGTAATTGCTCCCTTGTTTTGTGATGCCTCAGGTGATGGTATCGTAGCGTTTATAGCCGGCGCATCCTTCAGAATGGGTTCAGAAAAAAGTGAAGAGTTTGACGAAGGTTTTGCTCCCAATGTGGAGGATTATGGAAATCTTTTAGGGCATTCGCTCTATTTTTATACCAAAGATTTGGGCAAACCAGTTTCTTATAGCGCTCCTTCTTTTGCAATTAAAAATGCTGGGGAGCTTCCACGAATACGAAATTATCAGTTAGAAGACCAAGGTTGTAAATTATGGTGGGTAGAATACGGAGGGAGACTTGATACAATTCATCAGTCAGAAGATATCAAGTTTGAACTTTGGAAAGTGATTTATGGGCTATGGGACTATGTGAAAAACAGTGGTAAGTTTCCAGATTCAGAAAATCTAACACTAGAATGGGTAGGAACTATACCTGGAAAAAGGGAAAGTAGAAGGTTTGAAGGTGATTATATGCTTTCGCAGAAAGACATAGTTGAACAAAGACCGCAGTATGATATGGTTGCAGTTGGTGGTTGGGCTATGGATTTGCATCCTGGTGATGGTATTTATAGCAAACATAATTCATGTACACAATGGCATGGTAAAGGTGTATATGGGATTCCATATAGATGTTACTACTCTAAAGATTTGGATAATCTTTTTCTTGCGGGTAGAATCATTAGTGCCTCACATGTTGCTTTCGGGTCTTCAAGGGTTATGTTAACCTGTGCGCATGGTGCCCAGGCCGTGGGGAAAGCGGCTTCTATATGTATACAAAACAATTTATTGCCAAGAGAAATAGCTTCAAAAGAACATATAAAAAAATTACAACTTGAGCTTAATAGAGATGGTCAGAGTATACCACACCTAGATTTGGAAGACCAAGCAGACATTGCCAAGGAAGCAAGTATTGTTGTTACTTCAGCACTAAATTTTAATGGCTTCAAAGCAAGTGATGATTGGCAGCATTTAAATTTTAGTACCGCCCAATTGCTACCACTGTCAGGGGATGTAAGTTATGAATTTGAGATTGAGGTAGACGCGTTGGAAAAAACAACATTGGAAGTTGTCTTAAAAACGAGTTCTCTAGGCACCCATTTCACACCTGATGTTGAAGTGGATAAAGAAACATACCAACTTGTATATGGCAGGCAAAAAATACGATTTAAAACCAAGATAGCACAAGTACATAGTCATTATTCCTATTTCTGTTTGATGAAGAATGACCAAGTTAAAGTGAGGCTTTCTGATGAGAGGATATCAGGTCTTATGACAGTCCAAAATAAAGTCAATAGAGCAGTATCAAATTTTGGACGACAAGATCCGCCAAAAGGAATTAATATTGACAGCTTTGAGTTTTGGACACCAGAACGCAGACCCAAAGGAAAAAATTTGGCATTGACCTTAAAAGAATCACTATGTGTTTTCGGAGTCGAAAACTTAGTAAATGGAAAAACAAGGCCTGATTCAGAAGGGAATACTAACGTGTGGGTTGCCGATATGAATGACAAAGAACCAGAAATACTATTTAAATGGAGAGAGCCAGAAAATATCAATAAAATCAGATTATTTTTTGATTCGGACTACGACAATGCACTAGAATCTATTCTCTTAGGACATCCAGAAGACACCATTCCTTTTACTGTAAGCGACTATACCATTACAGACGGAGATGGGAAAATCATTAAAGAGGTAAGGGGTAATTATCAAGCCATAAATACAATAGAATTTGATAATTCGGTATTTACGGACACCTTGAAATTCAAATTTTCAAAAAAGATGGATCATGTACCGGTTTCTGTTTTCAATATTTCAATATATAATTAAGATTTACAATCCCTTTGGATGAAAATCAAACCGAACTTAACTTTCGTCTTTCTGGGATAAAAGTTGACGGCTCGCAATTGGTGTCAGAAAATTACAAATTTGGAAGAATAAAAAAGAGTAATAGAAATGAAGTTTAAATGATAACTAAAAAAAATACAATTATGAATACTATTAAAGTTGGTTCCTATATATTATGTATGTTGAGTGTTTATCTTTTAAATGCCCAAACCTACCTGAATTATGCTGAAGGGAAACCTGTAACCACAAGCTGGGAAAGTAAAAATAAAGAATGGCTAACTGATGGCAGCCTCGTTTCTGGTTCTTTCCGAACAGATCCAATGGGAAAATCAGTTACCATCGACATTGATTTAACAGCTGAATTTAAATTGGGTGGGCTTCATGTTTACTTCGATAAAAATGGAATTTTACCACTTCGCGAATTCTCTCTTCAGTATAAAAATGTTTCCGAATGGATTGATATTCCAGGTTCTGCAATAACTGATAATTTTTCTTCTGAGATTGATATGAAATTCCAAAAAGTAATCTCAGCTAGCGCAGTCCGAATGATAGCCACTAACATTACCACCTTTGGGATTTTGGAAATTCAACTTTGGGGAAAAGAGGTTCCAACTCTTCCTTACGGTGTTGAATTAGAAAAACCAATACCTTTTGAAACTGACAGACATTGGGTTAGCGTAAACCAGGTGGCATATAATCTAGATGCACCCAAGGGATTTACAGTTCCAACTGCGCTATCCGACTTGTCTTTTGTTATTCAAGATACAGGAGATGGGAAAATAGTTTATTCCGGAAAATTAAAAGATGGGAAAGGTAATTTCACAAAATTTAATCCTGAAAACTCTGACCTGGAGTACCGAATTATTGTTGAAGGTGATGGGTTGAAAAGAGGTGTTTCTTTTCCGTTCACAATTGGCAAACATGCCATTCAGGAAATGGCTTACAAACCAGCCGTTGAGTTTTTTAACGACGCCCGGAGTATTATGGGTTCGCATGCATCAGCGTATGGTGGCACGGCTTGGCGCGACGGGACTTATTATACGTACGAAGTACCCTCAATGGTGCTGCTCTACCTTTCCAATCCTGCGCAATTTGATAAAATGCCTGTTGAACTAAGTTGGCAAAAAGATAAAGAAAAAGCACTTAACCCAGAATTCAACTATATAAAAGCTACTGGGGACGACGATCCACTTGCGGTTGTGAAAAAGCTATATTCCGAAGTTCCTGTTCCGCCTAAAAATACACCGGATTTGATTCAAAATATATTATTTGGAACTGCCTGGAATTTTGTCGACCCCATTTCAAAAGACCCATCGGGTGATATATTGGGGCATTTAATGCATGCACAAACAATTGAACAATTGGCTTATTTTCTTTATGGTTACCCAGCTTACGAAAAATATATTTCAAAAGATTTTTATAAGATGGTTCTTGATTCAGCCTTAAAATGGTGGGATGAATCTGGATTATTTGAAGTACAAACAACTGTTGGTAATCCCAAAGGGCGCCATTCTCCTGGACACTCGATAATGCCCAATTTGCTGATGTATGAAGTAGCAAAACGCGAAAATATTGATTCCAAAAAATTTATGGATGCTGCCATTGAACAAACCAATTGGATTATAGAAACTGCCAACTGGAATAACCCGGCGTTTACAAAAGGGCAGCGTATTAGCGAACACAAACTACCAACCGGGCTGGCACATTTTCAATACAATTATCCCGAATTTGCTCCGAAAGGGTTAAAACAAAAAATAACTGATTGGGCAGAAAAAGCAGTCTCACTTTCAGATAATTTATGGGATTTCAGGAAGTTTACTGAAGACACATGGACAGTGCCTGGTTACAATGAGGCTGGAAATGTTATAGCATTTCCGGGAGCAGCATTGTCGGCTGCTTTGGTTTTGGAAGAAGGTAAATTAAAAGATCGATTAGTTGAAATTGCATATGCCCATATTGATAATTTCAACGGAAGGAACCCGGCAAACGCACATTGTGCGAATCATCCTGATCTGGGATTTATTGGAGTAGATTCTGGATGGAAATATGGAGACCCTAGAAGAGACATATGTGCGAGGTTAGAAACAGTAAGAGGTTCATTAAGTTCTTTACCTGGTTCGGAAATGTATCCGTTTAATCCTTTAGGAAAACCACGTCATGGAGAGGGATGGACTGTTTATAATGCAAACTGGAACGTAACCCTAGCTTATTTAAACTTTTATGAAGGAGTTAGTACCATGAATGTCTTAAAAAGCATCAATTAATAATTATAACAAATGAAATATATAATTAATATAATTTTTTCTTTTTTACTTAGCGTAGGAGTAAATGCACAAATAAAGGTGTCTGATTTTGGAGCTTTTCCTAATGATGATAAAGATGATTTAAAAGCAATTCAACAGGCTGTAATAGCTTTAAAGAGGGAAAAAGTTAAAACATTGATTTTTGAAAAGGGTACGTATGATTTATTTTTTGAAGATGTAAGCAAAACCAAAGGAATTGATATTTATGGGCAACATAATGTTACATTTTTGGGGAAGAAAGATGGTAATAATAATCCGAAAACTACTTTGCTACGTCATTATAAAATCAAAAACAATGTATGGGGTAAAAGTATTTTGCAAGTGGTTGGATGTAATAATTTTAAACTTAAGAACTTTATTTTCGATAATTACCCAAGATATTCAACTGCTGGTAAAGTAGTTGTGAACAGTGGTGAATCAATTGTAGTCGAAGTTTTTAGTGGTAACCCAATGGTTGCAGGTACAATGTTCTATTGTGGGAATTCATGGGATTTGAAAGATAAAACCTTATTACCAGTGGAAAGTATTACTTATGGTGCCGAAGTTTCAAAAAACGCTAAGGAATACACATGGGAAATATATAATAAAGATAAAAGAGAAATGGTATTAAACTCTCCAACTGCAGCATCAAAAGTCAAAGTCGGGGACGGTCTAAGTTGGCACTTTGGGTATAATGGTATTCAAGTATCTTTTAAACAATGTAATAATTTACATGTTGAAAACGTAACTACATACAATGCAATAGGGTTCGGTATGGAGGCTAGAAGATGTGGTAATATTACTTCCAAGAATGTGCGTTTTCAAGCTCCAGAAAATCAATTAGCTGTTGGGTCAAGAGATGCATGGAAAATATATGCTTCAAATGGAAATGTATTGATGGATAATATGTATATAGAAGGAGTAAGATGGGATGGACAAAATGTTCATGGGTCTTTTGCTTTTGTTCATGAAGTTTTAGATGACAGAACTATATGGTTTAAG
Source organism: Gelidibacter sp. (assembly GCA_010906935.1). Classification (GTDB taxonomy): domain Bacteria; phylum Bacteroidota; class Bacteroidia; order Flavobacteriales; family Flavobacteriaceae; genus Lutibacter. The sequence goes on along the minus strand of JAAFHC010000016.1, from coordinate 9,980 downwards.
AAAAAATACGATGCTTTTTTTAATATATCAAAAGGATCTAGCATAAGTCTTTCAAAGGATAATTATACAAAAGAATCTAGAATTGTTGAAAGTTGTGAAAAAAGAAAGGTTGATGGGCATTTTGCAGGGTTTGTTGTGCGGTTTACTGAAAAAATTCCAGATTTTGTAAGCAGGGAAACTATTGGGATGGTGTCAGATTGGAATACAAAATCCTATATTTTAAAAAATTCAACATTTAAAAACATAGCAGGATCTGCAAGTATTCTTCGTAACTCTAATTCAGTAGTGAAGAATAACTCTTTTTCATATATAATGTATCCTTTGACAATTGGTGGATCTATTAGAGAAGGTGAAGGAGTTGTACCTGATAATGTAACAATATCAAGTAATATATTTATAAACACGGGTTGGATATCTAGACACACTAAAAAAGGAGCTATAGTGTTAAGTAATTGGAAATCTGAAGAATATGAATTATCTCCCTTCATGAGAAATATCAGGATTACAAATAATACAATTAAGAATGGAGAAATTGGACTAGATATAAATGACGCGGACGGTGTTTCTATTTTAAAGAATAAATTTCAGAATGTAGAAAAAGAAATTGTTATAGGAAATGCTATAAACGTTAAAGTAAACGTTAAAGGAGATTATAAGTAATTCCATTTGAGAACTATTTGCTTTAAATAAACAGTCAAAAGTTACATTACAGGTCGAAAACGATAAGTATATTTATGTGGTAAAAATTCATTAAATAAAAGTATTACTAACAATCAAAATTATATTATTAATTATTATTTAAACTTATACAAATGAAAACTCTGAAAAAAAGTAAAAACTGTTTTAGTATTAACATTAGAAAACTAAGTTTTTTAAGTTTTTTTCTTCTTTTTATTAATACGCTTTGCGCTCAAAACGTTTTGCGTTATGAATTAGGAATTCATAGACCCAATTTATCATGGGCAGGTACATTGAGTGAAGAAAAGCTTTTGCTTGATAAAATGAACGAAATGGGGGCTAAGTCAGTTAGGTTAAATCCCACTAGTATGGGAACTGTTACCGATTTTATTGAGCATGTAAAATATGCTAATCAACTGGGGATGAAAGTTAATATGGAAATTTCTATAACAGCATTTCCTGAATTTTATCCTCTAGGTACAACTAAAAGACCTGTAATAGGCATCTGGGGACCACGTTATAGATTTAGTGATATGGTTCCAGATAACATTAAGGTATGGGCTGCGACGGTTTTTGACCAAATGAAGGCAGCTGGAGCCCAAATAGAATTAGTTGAGTTTGGTAATGAATCTAATTGGATCGATTTTAATGGAGATTTGCCATACATAGTTGGAGGTAAATTTTATGACTACAGCAGTGAATGGAATGACCCCACTTATATTAAAATTAGAGAAGGTTTTTCTAAATATGGAATGGCATTAAAAAAAATACGGGAAGAGTTAAATCGCGTTTGGGGGAACGACACAGTAAAACTAATTACAAACGGATCTGTAGCAGGATATCATTTAACAAGCTGGGCACAAACTAATGGAGGTAGTATTCTTTCTACTGCTGTCATGCTCGATTTATTACAGGGAACACATCCAGAGTTGCCAGCAAATTCTACCAATTATTTGAATGAGGCTGATGGGATAGGTATACACCTTTATCCAAAAGTAATTGAGTTGAATTTTAACCAAGCAAAAGAATCTGTTGCCAACGAAATTAGAACAATCATGAATCCCATCGTGGATGTTGTCGGTGAAGATATTCCAGTTTGGGTCACAGAATGGGATTACCCAAAATCCCTCTTCAACAACGATAGTGAGACAGATAGATATACTATGCTCAAAAATTTTCTTGCAGTTTGTCAGGCGTTACCATACAATTGGCAAAAATTCTACTTATTTACATTTGATCAAGGAAGTCATAAGATTTATGAAAATGGGCAATTTTTACCAGGGTCTCAAATTTTTACTGATTATCAATACAATAAAAATGCTTGGGATTTAGATTCAGTTGCTTATAAAATCCAAAATGCAGATTCAGATTTGTGTTTAAGAGGATATGACCCGAATGCTTTAAACAAAGATGGGAATGATTCTTATATTACCATGATGAATAATCAAACTTGGTCAACATTAAATTGGTATTTGAAAAAAGTTCCAAATGAGCCAGGTATCTACCGTTTAAAAAATGAACATACAGGACTCTATATGCGGGGGTATGATCCAGTTACGCTTAGTGCTTCTTCCAAAATAGTTCAAAACTCCTTAGAAGAAACTAGCAGCACCTTAAAGTGGAGGGTTATACCAAGTCTATATGAAGGAGAATTTCATATTCAAGGAATTTATGGTGGTAATTATATTTGGTCAAATTCAACTACTAATAATAGCTATCCAACCCTCATATCATTTAACGATACATTGAGCAGTATGAGATGGAAGTTAAATGGGATTAGCCCTAGTCTTTCAATAATTACTTCTTCTGAAAATTTAATGAATAGAGATAGAGATGTAATTTTATTTCCTAATCCAGTAAGTAAAGATTTAAACTTTAGCTTATCTTCTAATTTAAAGACGAAAATTTCAATCTATAATAGTTTGGGAGTTTTAGTTTATGAAAATAATTTCAAATCTATTGGAAATCATAGAATCATAATGTCTCATTTGAATTCTGGCATTTATATGGTAAAAATATCTGATGGAAAACAAATGACAGTTAAAAAAATTATAAAGAGGTAATGTGCTGCAAAATAGTTGGTAATAACTACCTGTTTTTGAAATTAGCAGTAGTTGTTTTGTGTTAATTACCATACGTAAAATATCTGTTTATAACCGCAAGTATTAAGTGCCAAGATTATCATAAACAATGAAAAAAACGAAAAAAAGTTACACTGTATTTTATAGCATTGCAATACTGCTAATTATATCATGTGTTCCAAAAGTTCACAGATAAAGAGGTACAGGAAATGAGCATTACTAAAAACCATTATCCATTTGAGTTTACCATACTCTGGATGGAAATCAAACCAAACTCAACTTTAATCTTTCTGGAATAAGTGTTGACGATGTGAAAGAGATGTCAAATAATTACATATTGGGAGAATAATATTTTTAAAAATGATGAAGTCCATTTGACTAAGGAAGGAAACAAAATTTTAGCACAGAAGATTGCCAGAGAAATAAAATGAATCTATCATATCCAGATCAACTAGACAGAATAAATAGAGGACTTAAAAGTCAGGAAGGAATTTTAAAAGGAGTAGCTAGTATTTATGCCGATGCTATCGAAAGTGGTGGTTTGGTACATTTATAGACCAGTGGTCATTCAGTCCAATCGGTGGAGGAGCCTGTTATCAGAACGGGGGCATTAACAGGCTGTCCTCCTATTTCTTTAAAGAAACGAAACATTGAAAATTACATTCAATCAAATAATTCAACTGCAATTTATTTGATTAATCGCTTTAATAAGTATTGTAACAATCGCTATCAGGGACAATGTGCTTTTATCAAGGTCACACTGGGTAAGCATCAGGTAAAAATATTTATTTCTAAAGTGATTCCTGATAAAGTCAAGATTTTGAGCGATAGTCAGTTAGCTGAAATCACTGAATATCCTGAAAAATACAACGGGATAGTCGAATACTTAAGTAAAATACTCATTAGAGGAGGGATTTTAAAGTGTGAATATTGAACTATCTTTTGCAACAGTAAATAATTTAATTAAATAAGAGAAATGAAAAATATATTCTTACAACTATTTGCCTTTCTGGTTATTATCGGATGTACTCCCAATAAATCAGAGCTTACCTTAACGAATAATAATATAAAAGTCCAAGTCTTGCAATTGGATAACAATCAATTGGCTTATCTGATAAAAAAAGATGGACAAATAGTTATTGATACCTCTTTGTTGGGTATTACAGTAAATGAGAAAACGTTAGGTAAAAATTCAAAAATAAAGCTTCTTGAAACTGCCGTTGAAGAATTTGATTATCCAGTACTTGGGGTGAAAAGTATAGCCCATCATCAGGCAAATATTTCAAAAGTTCAAGTGGATGAAAAAAATGGTTATAAATGGTTTCTTGAATTTCAGGTTTCTGAAGAAGGCGTGGCTTTTCGATACATAATACCAGGTACGGGCACTCAAGATGTTAAGGGGGAATTAAGTTCATTCAAGTTCCCAAACAATACAAAAGTATGGTATTTCGAACGCAATAATGATTGGAAATTAAAATCTTATGCCGGGGAATGGCTCTCTTCTGATATTTCAAAAATGCCAACTGTTTCAAAAATGGGCCCCGTTCAGGGTTTGACTTTGACATGTGAATTACCCAATGGTGTTTATGCCTTAGTGGGCGAAGCTGCCTTATATAATTACAGCGGAATGCGATTGGAGGCTATTGGTGACAATACGTTCAAAGCAAACTTTTCGGAAGGTGAAAAGGGATTTGAAATTGAGGGTGAAATTGTAACTCCCTGGCGTTGTGTTTTATTAGCAAACGATTTAAATGGGCTTGTCAACAACACACTTGTTGCATCGCTAAATCCCAAGCCTGACGAAAGATTATTTGCAGATATGAGTTGGATTAAACCTGGAAAAGCAGCTTGGTATTGGTGGTCGGGAAAGGGCTCAAGCTTTGACGCAGAAAAACGTACAGTTGATAATGCTGTAAAACTTGGGTTTGAATACACAATGGTTGACGAAGGTTGGGAAAGGTGGAATAGCAAATGGGAAACAGCTACAAAGTTGTGTAAATATGCAAAAAATAAAGATGTGGGCATTTTCTTATGGAAACATTCAAATCAAATTAATTTTCCAGAAAATAATTATGCGATAATGGAAAGTTTTCTTGATAGTGTAAAACAAACCGGTGCAGTGGGAATAAAAGTCGATTTTATGAATGGTGAGGACAAATCTCTTATTGATTTCGATGAAGCTCTTTTGCGAGCTGCCGCCGAAAGAAAGTTAATGGTGAATTTTCATGGTTGCCAACAAAGTTCGGGCGAATACAGAACCTACCCAAACGAGGTTTCCCGCGAAGGTATTAGAGGAGTTGAACTAAATATTATGAAAGAAGGACCACTGTCTGCTAGTCACAATGCAGCATTGCCATTTACCCGCTATGTTACAGGTCATGCAGATTACACTCCACTTGCTTTTACTGCTCCCGGAGAAACTACCTGGGCGCATCAGCTGGCTACACTGGTTTGCTATTATTCGACTTTTCAAACTATTGCTGAAAATCCAGAATATTTATTGAAGACACCAAAAATTCAATCTGCCATCAATTTTATAAGTAATGTGCCATCGGTTTGGGATGAAACCATTGTTCTTCCACAAAGTAAAATAGGAGAATTGGCAATTCTTGCGCGAAGAAAAGGAAATGACTGGTATTTGGGAGTTTTAAGTGCCGGAGAGAAAAAACAACTAGAGGTGAATTGTGAATTTCTAAAAGAAGGCAATTATTCATCAGAAATATTTTCAGATGATAATTCGGCAGAACCTGTTTCTTTGGAAGGACTAAACCCAAGGGCCAATTTAACTACGTATAAAACAGCCATTCCATTCAAAAGAGAAGAAGTTATTTTTGGTAAACAAAAAAAAATAACATTGAATTTAGCGGCCAATGGAGGTGCTGTAATTTGGTTTAAAGCAATGGATAAATGATAAAATATTTAAGGGCGGAGTTAAACCAAATTGACCACAATGGAATACCCTTTAGGACTTACTAATCGAGGAAGTACCACCTGGGCGCATCAACTGGCAACCATCGTGCTCTTTAATTCTCCGCTACAAATGATTTCTGAAGATCCCCATTTTTTATTGAACTCAAAAAAGATAGCGCCAATACTTCCTATATTAAGGAACATTCCAACGGTTTGGGACGAAACCAAAGTATTGCAGCAGAGTGAAATTGGACAATTGGAGGCGATAGCTAAAAGATCCGGAAACGATTGGTATATTGGGATTCTAAATGATGATCATGAAAATCAATAGAAATCGATTTGTCTTTCTTAAATAACAATACGTATTCAGCCATCATCGTAACGGATGATACAACTGGAAATTTGATAGATATTCAAGGGCTTAACTTGATGGCCAGACTTAAAAAAAACCCTCTGCGATTCCATTTAAAATAGACAAAGACATAATTGCGGCAAACTCTAAACTACAGATTAACTTACTTAAAAATGGCGGTTTTATGATGTTTTTAGAATTAGAAAAATAATAATCCATTATGAAAAACAATCTAAACAATATGGAAAACAATCTAAAATTATTTGCTATTATCTTATTGATGGCATCTTCTTGCGCTATTTCTTCACAAAAAAAGCTGCAAATAGATAAAAACGCTATTGCGATAACTTCAGGGGGGGAAACGTATCATTTTTCTCCTAAATTTACTGTTATTTACAGTGAGAACGATCCGAAAATGGTGATGAGACCGGCGGGAATTGAAAATATCAACTATAATGTGGCTACATGGATCGCCTATAAATCCGATTATGCAGATTTGAGACGTGTTAAGAGAGATGACAGCCAAACTGGAGATGGATTTGATGATAGAATTCTTGAAGGGGATTCAAAAAAAAGAACTCCTAATTATTTTAATTCAGGAAAGATCATCGAATTAGAAGCAATTGAATCTCTATCTAGGAATGATACCTTATTCTGGGAGTTTGCCGAACATGATTTTTTTAGTTTAGAGGCTTACGTAGTACAAGACGACACCTCGACTCCCAAATTAACCTATAAGATCAGTCCAAAAGTTGATGGGTATTTTTCTGTTGGCTATTCGGGTGCTCCTTCTTTTTCCTTGGATAAAACCAATGAAATCTGGCAACCTTTTATTTGGCAAGAGAAGCGTTTTCCAGATAATTCTTATTTAACCTTAGCCTTTCGTGCACCAATACCTAGTACTTTTATAAATGATGGTTCTAATACAATCGGAGTATTAGCCAGTCCAAATGAATTTCCGTTCAATCCAATGCCCACAAAAGAAAATAGCCGTTTCGGTATCCTTGTAAGAAACAATGAAGGAAAAGCACAGCCTCAACTTTTTGCTCCAGTACTTGGCGGTATAGAATCGAGAATGGACAAAGGTACTTCTTATAATTTTGAAACTTACTTCATTGTAGATAACCAAGAATTGACTTATACCTATGAAAAACTGGCACGAAAGTTTTTCGGATTTGGTGATTATAGGACGAATGCTATTTCATCATTGAACAAAACCTTTGAAAATATTTTAGAATATGGAAATTCTAAATACGGAAGGTATGTTGATTCACTAAAAGGATATGAATACTCCACGGATGTTACTGGAGCGGTCAAAAACGTATCTAGCTTAAATCCTTTGGAACTCTCTATAGTAACAGACGATGAAGAGATGTTTAATAGAAAAGCTTATCCTATGATGGAGTATATGCTTTCACGCGAAAAATTCTTGTTCAGTCTAGATCCAAACCAAAGAATTCAATCTCCATCGCGAAAATTGAATGGACCAACTGCTCCTATTTCTGAATTGACTTCGCTTTACAATATCTTTAATAAAAAGAATCCCTTTCTATTGGATATGGCTTTTGAGGAATATAAGACCACTAAAATAAGAAATCTTGATGTTGCTGAAAAAGGAGAAACATGGATTAACGCTATGTTTTTATACAAAGCTTCAGGAGATACTAAGTATCTAGTGGCTGCTAAAGCAGGAGCTGATGAATATTTAAAAAATCGCGTGTTACAAAAACAAACAGATTTCAAAGATCCTTTTGGGAGAGGTCTATTCTTTTGGATAGCTTATACTAATCGTTGGATTGAGTTGTTAGAGTTATATGAAATCACCAAAGAAGAAAAGTATTTGCAGGCTGCCCGTGATGGCGCTAGGCATTACACTCAATTCACTTGGATGGCACCAAAAATCCCAGATACCTTAGTTACGGTAAATGAAGGAGGCAAAGCTCCAATGTACTGGTATTTGAAATCAAAAGGGCATAAACAAATGTACTATCCAGAAGAAAAAGTACCTGCTTGGCGTCTTTCTGAAATTGGGCTTACACCAGAATCAACAGGAACGTCAACTGGACACCGTGGTATTTTTATGGCTAACTATGCCCCATGGATGCTACGTATTGGTCATTATACCAATGATAAATTTCTAAAGGAAGTGGCAAAAGCTGCAATTATAGGGCGATATCGGAACTTTCCGGGCTATCATATAAATACTGCGCGCACAACGGCCTATGAGAAAGAAGATTATCCTTTACATGAACATTTAGAATTGAGTGTAAATTCTTTCCACTATAATCATATTCTTCCCATGGCATCAATGTTATTGGATTATATGATTACCGACACTTGGTCAAAATCGGATGAAAAAATTAATTTCCCATCAGAATATATCGAAGGCTATGCCTATTTGATAAACAAGTTTTATGGCCATGAAAAAGGAACATTTTATGATGAGAAAGATGTACAGTTATGGATGCCGAAGGATTTACTTAAGTTGGATAATGTTGAACTAAATTATATTTCGGCACGTAAGAAGAATCAAGTGTTTATTGCCTTCACAAACCAGTCTAACGAGCATCAAAAAGCAGTGGTTCATATCAATGAAGATTTAGTTAGTTTTAATAAGGGAGTTGTAGAAGCTCAGATTTGGATAAACAATAAACCTTTTAAAACAATTAAAGATTTGAAACCCTCTTTTGAAATTGAAATTGAAGCAAATGGTATTACAGCGATTGCTATCAAGGGGGTAGAACCAAGAATATCCTTTCAAGATTCAATTTTAAAAGAATCAGAAATGATTCCAAATAGTTATATGAAATTAGGTTTTGGCAACGGACGGGCAATGCTTTTCAAGCTAGGAAGTTATGCGAAAAAAGCATATATCTATCTTCAAGATGATGATTCGGTTTTTAAGACCGTTACTTTAGAATATACTAATGCTAAGGGGAAAGAATCGGTTATAAAGAACACGGATTATCCTTTTGAGTTTACAATCCCTTTGGGTGAAAACCAGAATACGCTAAAATTCAAACTTAAGGGCATAACAGTATCAGGAGAATTAAAAGAAAGTAATGTTCTCGTTTTGGGTAATAATCCATGAACCCCCAACTAGTTTAGAAGTAGTTGAAGCGGTTACCGATACAGTGATTTTCATAGCTCGTACAAAATACCTAAAATAAAAAATAGTGACGCCAAGGATTTATAAATTAATTACTTATTAACGTTAGTTTCAATTACAAAATGTTTAGAATTTCTAAAAATGTTGAGAAGGATTTAAATATATATAATTTAGAATTGTTTGACCGTAATAAATCCTGTTACGCCAAGATTTACCTAAACCAAGGTGCCAGTTTACAAGAACTGACATTAAGCGGTCATGTGCTGATAAAAGACATGAACACATTAACCTATGATAACACTTATACCTCAGCTATCTTGTTCCCTTTTGCCAACAGAATAAAAGATGGAAGCTATGAATTTGATAAAAAAACATACCAACTGGACATTAATGAAAAAGGGTTGAACAATGCGATTCACGGACTGGTTTACAATAAAACATTTGAAGTTATAGATCAAGAGGCTACAGAAACATATGCTTCAGTAAAGCTGGTGTATCATGAAAATCACTTGTCTCAAGGGTTTCCATTCACCTATACCATTCACCTAGAATATGTTTTAACAGAAAGCGCATTAGATTTGAATGTTAAAATATCGAATACCGATTCTAAAACATTTCCATTTACTTTAGGTTGGCATCCCTATTTTTTAAGCAGCAATTTATATGAGAGTTATATAGATTTTAGTAGTGACAAAAAAATCGTTTTTGATGAAAGAAATATTACTACCGGCGTAAACGATTTTGAAAAGAATGGGAATTTTGAGATTTTGGATAAATTCTTAGATGATTGTTTTGTGCTCAACTCAAAAGAGATCCTATTTAATACCCCAAAATATAATTTAGAGCTCTC
>JAAFHC010000199.1 GCA_010906935.1 Gelidibacter sp. | reverse complement strand
CTGTGCTAAAATTATTGTTGTTAACCAGGTTAACGCCAATACTTTCAATTTCCTTTTCGCACGAAATTATAGTAAAAAAAACGATTGAGAATAGCCCTAAATATTTTAAAGCATTTACAACTTTAATTGCCATATATAAATGTTTGATTTTTTATGATAAAACTTTAGTTAAGTAAAAATTGGTATAGGCACTGTCAAATTCACTGATTGGAAAATATTCCAATACAGGTTTGTCGCAAGTTTTTAAATAGTCAAGTAAATCACTAGAAAGTTGCTCGCTCGCTTTAATAACCGCATCTGAATTTTCAATGGCATTAATCAAAATATTTGTGTAAGTTGGATTGGAGATTGATTTAAATTTAGCTTCGTTAATATTATCAAACTTGATTTTATCAAAAAACTTATCATTTAAAGTGCCTTCAAATCCAGTATTATATAATGATGTCACTATTTTGCTGTTTGAAAATAATGGGTCGTCTTTATAATATTCCTTAATGTATAATGGTAAAAGTGAAGCCATCCAGCCATTTACGTGAATAATATCTGGTGACCAATTTAATTTTTTTACGGTTTCAACCACTCCTTTTGCAAAAAATATGGCGCGTTCATCATTGTCGTCAAATAAGTTATTGTCTTCATCAGAAAACAATGCTTTTCTTTTAAAATACTCATCGTTGTCAATGAAATATACCTGCATTCTTTCCCTTGGAATAGAAGCTACTTTAATAATTAAAGGCATATCCATATCATTGATTACCAAGTTCATCCCCGACAAACGAATCACTTCGTGGAGTTGATGTCTTCTTTCATTTATCAATCCGTAACGGGGCATAAAAATTCTTGTTTGCCCGCCATTACTGTGAATCATTTTTGCTGTTTCAAACGAGGTTGTTGACAATTCATTTTCAGGTAAATAGGGAACAACTTCTGAAGAAACAATCAATACTCTCTTATCTTTCATAAAACCAACTCTTATTTTTAAATAATATGCAAAATTACGAAAATTTATGTAGAATTTAGCTTGAAAAATGTAAGTTTGCACGCTTTTAACGTTAATTAACAAATACGTTATGTTGATTTTTACCAAAATAAAATCGCTTCAACAAGAAATTAAGTCACTTAAAGACGGCACTACTATTGGCTTTGTGCCAACTATGGGGGCTCTTCATGAAGGACATTTATCCCTTGTGGAAAATGCAAAAAAAGAGAACGATATTGTGGTTGTGAGCATTTTTGTGAACCCAACGCAGTTCGATAATACCGATGATTTAATAAATTACCCCAAAACAATTGAAAAAGATCTATCACTTTTAAAATCGTTTAATTGTGACATCGTTTTTACCCCAACTCCCGAAGAAATTTACGCAGACAATATTAAGTCAGAATCCTTTGATTTTGACGGACTGGAGTTTCAAATGGAAGGAAAATTTAGGGCTGGCCATTTTAACGGCGTAGGAACCATTGTTGAACGATTGTTTGAGATTGTGAAACCACATAAAGCCTATTTTGGGGAAAAAGACTTTCAGCAAATCCAAATCATTCGCAAAATGGCAGAAAAAAAGAACCTTCCAGTTCAAATTATTTCTTGCCCAATTCACAGAGAAAAAGACGGTTTGGCAATGAGTTCAAGAAACACCAGACTTACAGAAGTGCAAAGGGCTGCAGCATCTTTTATTTATGAAACATTAAAAAAAGCCAAAATTCAATTTGGCACAAAAAATGCTTCAGATGTGTTGAAATGGGTTGAAAATGAATTTAAAAATCACCCTTTATTCACTTTAGAATACTTTGAAATTGCCGATGAAGAGACACTTTTACCTGTTAAAACTAAAAATCCAACAAAAAAATATCGCGCTTTTATAGCCGTTTTTGCGGGAAAAGTGAGGCTCATAGATAATATACGTTTATAAATATCACAGATTAACACAAAATCATTAATTTTGCACTATGCAAATACAAGTCGTAAAATCAAAAATTCACAGGGTAAAAGTTACCGGCGCCGATTTAAATTATATTGGCAGCATTACTATTGATGAAGATTTAATGGAGGCCGCAAATATTATTCAAGGAGAAAAAGTTCATATTGTTAACATTAACAACGGCGAACGCCTTGAAACATATGTTATTCCGGGTCCAAGAAAAAGCGGAGAAATTACTTTAAATGGTCCTGCAGCCAGAAGAGTTGCCAAAGGCGATATTATTATCATCATTTCCTACGGCATCATGGATTTTGAAAAAGCAAAATTGTTTAAACCAACGTTAATTTTCCCCAACGAAAAAGATAATACGTTAACCTAAATTGATCAACAGATTAAAAAAAATTAGTTATATCACCCTCCCAATAGCCTTGGGAGTTTTTTTAATTTGGTACTCCATATCAAAATTATCGCCTGCAGACATTCAATCAATTAAAACATCCTTCAAAACAGCCAATTATTGGTGGGTGGTTTTGTCATTATTTTTTGGGATTTTAAGCCATTTGTCACGAGCCTATCGTTGGCAATTTTTATTGGAACCGTTGGGCTACAAGCCAAAATTTGCAAACAGCGTTATGGCAGTTTTAATCGCCTATTTACTTAACTTATTCATTCCCCGTTCAGGAGAAATTGCACGTGCGGCTACCATAAAAAAATATGAAAATATTCCTTTCGAAAAAGCAATAGGAACCATTGTTGCCGAACGCGTTGCCGATGTAATCATGCTTTTTTCAATAACAGGAATCGCCTTTTTTTTACAAACCGAATTAATGGGAAGTTACCTGTTTAAAGAAAATGAGGGAAGCAGTATTTATCTAAAAATTGCGTTTTTCGTTCTAGTTCCGCTTACAGGAATTGTAACCTATTATCTCCTCAAAAAATCCACGCATCCATTTATACAAAAAATATTTAAGTTCATTAAAGGCTTAATAGACGGCATAAAAAGCATTATTACCATGAAAAAGAAATGGCCGTTTATTTTTCACACCGTTTTTATTTGGCTCATGTACGTGCTTATGTTTTACACGGTTACTTTTGCCCTTCCCGAAACCACAAACCTTCCTTTTGCGGCCATTATTGTAGCATTTGTGGTGGGCGGTTTTAGCATGGCACTCACAAATGGCGGTTTGGGAACTTACCCGGTTTTTGTTGCAAGCGCGCTTATTTTATACAATATCGAAGACAATCCGGCACGCGCTTTCGGCTGGATTATGTGGACCGCCCAAACTATAATGGTCATTGTATTTGGCGGACTCTCCTTTTTATTAATTCCAATTTACAATAGATTAAGACACCCATAAATCTTTAAAATGATGCTTATATTTTGGGTGTTCCCGCTGAAAAAGCGGTCGGGCTTTATTCGTGATCTTTATTTTATTAATTAGGAACTCATGAATACAGGTATTTCACTACTCGCTTTTTTTAGTTGCGAAAAGCAACTAAAAAAGAGCTCAAACACGCCGTTTAATCCCTAACACAAATTGAATGAATAATGAATAATGCGAATCAAGGGTTAAAAAATTAAATTTATAAAAGCTGAGGCTATTTTTCCAAAAATATGGACTAGTAATCCCTTACTTGACCTTACTTT
>JAAFHC010000198.1 GCA_010906935.1 Gelidibacter sp. | reverse complement strand
TATTTGCACCAATTTCACATACACAAACTTCAACAACTACCAATAAATCAATTACTTTGGAAAAAGGAATTGCTTATTATTGGCGGGTGAAAGCTACGGATAGCAAAAATGCATCAAGCAATTATTCATCAACATTTAGTTTATATACCGAAGGTGTTGGTGTTACAAACCACCTGCCATTTTCACCGGTATTGGTAAGTCCGGTTTTAAATTCAGTGCAAACCACAGCAACGGTAAACTTACAATGGACAGCAAGCGATGTTGATACGAGTGATAGTTTAACTTACGATGTTTTCTTTGGAACTGCAAATCTTCCAACGGCAATAGTTTCAGCAAATCAAAGTCCTTCATCCTTAAACAGAACTGTATCTGCGGCAACAAAATATTACTGGAAAGTGGTGGTAAAAGACGGTAAAGGCGGACAAACAATAGGCCAGGTTTGGAGTTTTACGACGGATTAGTTTTTTGTTTAAAAAATGAAAAAAAGTTTAAAAAATCGTAAAATTTTATTTTATGATTTTTTTTGTCATTTAAATTAATATAAATCTGCCAGTGTGTTTTTCTAATGATAACTGCTTAAATTTTAAATTCATTTTTCAAAAAATAATGTTATGTGGACTCATAATAAAACACATTTCATAACCAAATAATAATTTAAATGACACTGTTTTTATTTAAATAAATAATAAATTGCAGACAAATAATTAGATTAACTATAAAATCCTGAAATTTGTGAAAAAACTACTTATTAATTTATTGCTATTGCTATTTGTTGTCCCTTTTTATGGGCAAATTCAATCTTATTATAATGGTTTAAATTTAACAAAAACAGGGAATGATTTGTTTTTAGAGTTATCTACCCGTTTGGCGGCAACTCATACTGGAATTCCGTATACAAGTTCAACAACTGATATTTGGGATGCTTGTAAATTGGCAGATGAAGATCCGGATATCAGCACAAATGTATTGCTTATTTACGGGTACAATAATACTGATGGGATTCCAAACACAGACCGAACAAGAGATAAAAACTTACAAGACACAGGAAGTGGTGCTTCTGGGGTATGGAATAGAGAACATGTTTTTGCGCAATCATTGGCAAATCCTAATTTCGGAACAGATGAACCTGGACCGGGAACAGACGTGCATAATTTAAGACCGGCAGATAGGGACAGGAATTCACAAAGAAGCAATAGACCATTTACTAACGGAAGTGGTTTAGCTTCTTATGTAGCTTCTAATGGAGGTTGGTATCCCGGAGATGAATGGAAAGGAGACATTGCTCGTATCGTTATGTATATGTACACGCGATATCATGGAAATGGTTCTCAAGTTTCTGAAACAAATTGTTTGCCCAAAAATGTGGGCATTGGAACAAACTTAACCGTTGACCCAAATATGATTGCATTATTTTTGGAGTGGAATGTTGAAGATCCAGTTTCTCCTTTTGAAGCAAACAGAAATGAATTGCTTGCAGGAATTCAAAATAACAGAAACCCATATATTGATAACCCTTATTTAGCAACTGTAATTTGGGGAGGATTAACTGCGGAAGATAAATGGTGGTCTAACAATTCATCAGATAGTGAAGCACCAAGTGCGCCTTTAAATCTAATCGCTTCAAATTTAACAGATACTAGTGTTACTATTTCATGGGGCGCTTCTACCGATAATATTGGTGTATATGATTATTTGGTTTATTTAAATGGTTCATATCTGCAAACAGCAACTTCCACTTCAACATCAATTACAAATTTAAGCCCAAATACAAGTTATAATTTTACGGTAAAAGCACGAGATGCTTCATCTAATTTTTCCTCAGCAAGTTCAATATTGAACATATCAACTTTAATTGGACCAAAAATTTTATTAACTGAAGATTTTAGTAATTGTTCACAATTGAAATTTATTACCTACAATGAAGCCAGTAATAAAAATTGGATTTGTGAAACCCAATATGGAGAAAATAATTCTGGATCTATAGGTATTAATGGATATTTGCAAGATGTCTTAAGTAAAGATTGGTTAATTACGACCAACCCAATTAACTTTGATGCCCAAACTGGAGAAAAATTAAGTTTTTATACGGATGTAGCTTATGGAACCACGCCACTTTTGTTGGTGTATTCAACTAATTATGCGGGTGCAGGAAATCCAGCTAGTGCTACTTGGACACCAGTGCCTAATGTGACAATTCCAATTAAATCAAATGCAAGCGCAACAGAAGAGGTCTTTACTTTTGCAAATAAAGATGTAAGTTCAATAACCGGGAACGTTTATTTTGCTTTCAAATACTATTCTGATGCAGCTCCTTCAAGATGGACAGTTGATAGCTTTAAAATAACAGCAGATCAACCAAATGTTGATTCAGATGGCGATGGTGTCTTGGACGCTGTTGACAATTGTCCAACTGCTGCAAATGCAAATCAGGCAGATATAGACGGAGATGGAATAGGTGATGTTTGCGATTCATGTGCAAATACGACTGCCGGAGAAACTGTAAATTCAAGTGGCTGTTCTCAAAGTCAGCTAGACGATGACAATGATACCGTGATGAATAATTTAGACATCTGTGCAAATACACCAACAGGAGAAACTGTAAATGCAAATGGTTGTTCAACTTCACAGACGGATGCCGACGGTGATGGAGTGAAAGATAATGTTGATAGCTGTCCTAATACACCAACGGGAGAAAGTGTAAATGCAACTGGTTGTTCACAAAGCCAATTGGATGATGACAATGACGGCGTTATGAATAATGCAGATTTATGCGGAAATACACCAAATGGGGAAACAGTAAATACGAATGGTTGTTCTTCTAGCCAATTAGACGATGACAATGATGGCGTTAAGAACGATAAAGATCAATGCCCTAATACAACTCCAGGTTCATTGGTTGATGCGGCTGGCTGTTTTACCTTGCTGGCAAATAATTTTACGGTGGAAACACTCAGTGAAACTTGCCCTGGCAAAAACAACGGACAAGTTAAAATTACGGCCGTTAAATCACTTAATTATACTGTAACAATAAATAGTGTAAATTATAATTTTACGACAACAAATTCAACACCAACAAATTTGGCTCCGGGAACTTACAATTTCTGTATTGGGGTTGTGGGCCAAACCTACACGCAATGTTATACGGTTCAGGTTGCCGCAGGAACAACAGTCTCAGGAAAATCGAATGTTACTTCAGGCAAAGCTTCCGTTGAAATTGAAAAGGGAACAGCGCCATTTATCGTTTTGGTAAACGGACAAAAACAATTTGAAACTAGTGCGCTAATATTTTCTGTTGATGTAAAAAGCGGCGATATTTTGGAAGTTAAAACGGCTGTTTCCTGTGAAGGTATCTATTCAAAAACCATCGATGGTTTTGAGGGTATTTTTGCGTATCCAAATCCAACCCAAGGTGCTTTTTACATAACCGTTCCAACTTCAGAAACAGAAGTGGTTGTAGAATTATACAACTTTAATTCGCAATTAATTTCAGTAAAAAAATACCCGGTTGTTTACGGAAAAGTGCAGTTAAGCTTGGAAAACAAACCCACAGGATTATATATCGCAAAAGTGCTTTTAGACCAGCCTGTTTCTATAAAAATTATCAAACAATAAATCATGAGAAATCTTTTATATATCACAGTGCTAAGTG
>JAAFHC010000197.1 GCA_010906935.1 Gelidibacter sp. | reverse complement strand
CAGCCGACTGGATGTCGGCAGCATCATTTATCTCTTTGGCAGGTATCGTTTCTTTTACTGGATATGATGGCTCTGTTTATATTATGGGATGGACTGGCGGTTATGTGCTATTGGCACTTTTACTTGCGCCTTATTTAAGAAAATTCGGAAAATTTACAGTGCCAGATTTTATTGGGGACAGGTATTATTCAAATACTGCCCGTGTAGTTGCAGTAGTTTGCGCCTTAATAGTTTCATTTACCTATGTTGCTGGACAAATGCGTGGTGTTGGTATTGTTTTTTCAAGATATTTGGAAGTGGAAATTGATACAGGTGTTTACATTGGTATGGCCATCGTTTTCTTTTATGCGGTTTTGGGTGGTATGAAAGGGATTACTTACACACAGGTGGCACAATATTGTGTGTTGATATTTGCTTTTATGGTTCCAGCAATATTTATTTCATTTCAAATGACAGGAAACCCAATTCCTCAGTTAGGATTTGGAAGTACTGGTGAAGACGGCATTTATTTATTGGATAAATTAGACGGCTTGTCAACGGAACTTGGTTTCCACGAATATACTTCTGGCAGTAAATCAATGATTGATGTATTTGCCATAACTTTTGCTTTAATGGTAGGTACAGCTGGGTTGCCTCACGTAATTGTGCGCTTCTTTACGGTTCCTAAAGTTAAAGATGCACGTATATCTGCGGGTTGGGCTTTATTATTTATTTCAATTCTTTACACAACTGTTCCTGCTGTAGCTGTTTTTGCAAGAACTAATTTAATTGAAACAGTAAGTAATAAAAACTATAGTGAATTGCCACAATGGTTTGGTAATTGGGAAAAAACAGGTTTGTTGAAGTTTGATGATAAAAATGGAGACGGTGTTGTTCAATATGTGGGTGATAAAGAAGTAAATGAATTAACCATTGACAATGATATTATGGTTTTGGCCAATCCTGAAATTGCAAATCTGCCTAACTGGGTGGTGGCCTTGGTTGGCGCCGGTGGTTTGGCGGCAGCACTTTCAACAGCAGCCGGTTTATTATTGGTAATTGCTTCTTCAATTTCTCACGATTTAATTAAAAAAATCATAAACCCAGAGATTTCAGAAAAAGGAGAATTGTTAGCTGCACGTATAAGTGCTGGTGTAGCAGTTCTTATAGCGGGTTATTTTGGTATCAATCCGCCGGGATTTGTCGCTGCGGTTGTGGCACTTGCCTTTGGTTTGGCTGCAGCTTCCTTCTTCCCTGCAATTTTACTAGGTATTTTTGATAAACGTATGAACAAAGAAGGTGCAATCACAGGGATGGTTATTGGGATATCTTTAATGTTATACTATATGTTGAAATTCAAATTTGGACTTTTTGACGGCGGAAAAGATGCTGTGGCCGGACTTGCAAAAGATTGGTGGTTTAATTTCGGAAATGGCGGAATTTCTCCAGAAGGTTTTGGAACTATAGCAATGTCTGTGAACTTTATATTTTCTGTAATTGTTTCAAGGTTAACGCCTGCGCCACCTGCGCATGTTCAAGAAATTGTTGAGCACATCAGAATTCCTAAAGGAGCTGGTGAGGCTTACGTTCATTAATAAATAATTTTAGTCATAAAACAGCACTATTTTTATAGTGCTGTTTTTAATATTTTATCAAATAGTGAAAAAAAGACACCAACAAAAGTTAATTGTTTTATCCTTTATGCTATTGTGTTTGTTTAATGTTCCAATATTGTTGATTTTTAACAGTAGCACTACTTTTATTGGCTTGCCTGTGCTTTATTTTTATATTTTCTTTATCTGGATTTTCAGCATTATTGTTTCATATATCCTCTTAAAAAAGTATTATGAGTAGTTTTTTGGTGATATCGATTATATTGGTTTACCTGGCCGTCATATTTTATGTGGCATATTGGGCTGAAAAAAACTCAAAAAGCAGATGGGTGAATAACCCTTATATTTATACTCTTTCATTGGCGGTTTACTGTACTGCCTGGACTTATTACGGCAGCGTTGGTTTGGCTTCAACTTCAGGCTTAAAATTCTTGACCATTTATTTAGGACCCATTATTATTATACCAACTTGGGTGATTTTAATGCGTAAAATTATCAGAATTTCAAAAGGAAATAAAATATCCACATTGGCCGATTTCATTTCACTGCGCTATGGAAACGATCGTTTTTTGGGTGCCTTGGTCACTTTAGTCTGTGTTTTGGCAATTGTTCCTTATATATCATTACAGTTAAAAGCAATTTCTGAAACTTTTAACGTCATTACCAAACATCACATTTCTGCGATTTCTATTTTAGATGACACTACCTTTTATATTGCTATTTTATTGGCAATTTTTGCTGCATTTTTTGGCACACAACATACAGATGCATCTGAGCGTCATAAAGGAATAATTACTGCAATAGCCTTAGAATCGGTTATTAAATTGGTTTTTTTTCTAGTGATAGGTATTTATGTAACCTTTTATTTATTTAACGGCCCGGCCGATATTTATAATAAAGCTTCTGTATTGCCCAATTTTGAAGCCCAACAAACTATTGACGGTTTAAATGGTGGCTTTAATTGGTTTTTGCTTAGTTTATTGTCTATGATAGCCATTATGTTATTGCCAAGGCAATTTCAGGTAACCGTGATTGAAAATGAACGTGAAAAATATTTAAAGAAGGTAATTTGGTTGTTTCCTTTGTATTTATTGCTATTTAATGTTTTTGTGATATTTATTGCTTGGGCAGGAAATGTGGTATTTCAAAATCAACAAGTTGATGCCGATTTATTTACCTTGTTATTGCCGCTTCAAAATAATAATGAATTTTTAGCCTTGTTGGTTTTTTTAGGCGGATTTTCGGCTGCAATTTCTATGGTGGTTATTTCGTCACTGGCGTTGGCTACGATGTTAAGCAATAATTTAATTATTCCTTATGGATTTTTAAAGCGGTTTAGCAAATCCGAATCGGCTGAAAATACTGAATCAATTAAAAACATTCGGCGTATTTCAATTTTTTCATTGATTATCATTGCTTATTTATTTTATAAAAGTTTTACGTTAGATCGTTCTTTGGTTTCTATAGGATTGATATCATTTGTGTTAATTGCGCAATTGGCGCCGGCCTTTTTTGGCGGTTTGTTTTGGAGAAGAGGTTCATCTAAAGGTGCTAAATACGGAATAATTACCGGTTTTTTAGTGACAGTTTATACTTTATTAGTTCCGTTCACTATTGATTATCAAATAATTGCCTCGTCTTTTATAAATGAAGGCTTGTTTGGAATCACTGTTTTAAAACCTTACGAATTGTTTGGTTTGCAAATATTTGAGCCTGTAACCCATGCATTTTTTTGGAGCCTGCTTTTTAATGCCATCATTTACTCATTGGTTTCGGTAAGCAAATTGGGAACTTACAGAGAACGAAATTTTGCCGAAATGTTTGTAGATAGCACCAAATATGCAGCCTTGCAAGAAGGCGCCTATGTTTGGAAAGGAGAAGCATACGTGCGAGATATCAAAAAAGTTTTAAAGCGATTTTTGGGTGAAAGTAGAACAGAAAGAGCTTTGAATTTGTTTTATATGAAATATGACATTGATAAAAATATTCAAGTTGCCGATGCCCGTTTGGTCAATTTTTCAGAAAAACTGTTAACGGGAAGCATCGGAAGCGCTTCAGCAAGAATTTTAATTGCTTCCGTAGTAAAAGAGGAAGAAATAAGTTTAACGGAAGTGTTGAATATTTTAGATGAAACGC
>JAAFHC010000015.1 GCA_010906935.1 Gelidibacter sp. | reverse complement strand
CAACGAATAAAAGGGCAACTAATTTTTTCAATGTATGCTATTTTAACAATTAAATTTGAATCAACAAATGAATTGCGAAAATACAATTTTATTTTAAAAAATTATGTTAAAAGGATGTGCTAAACCTTTATATTGGTCTAAATCTGCTCGCAGAGAGCCCACAGCAAGAGAAGCTTTAATAAGCAGTGGAATTTTGTTTTCGTCATCACTTATCCAAATAGTCAAACTTTCTTGTTCTTTAAAAACACGTCCTGCCTGAACCATTGGTTTAAATTTTAAGGCTTTAACTTTACCAAATTTGGTTTTCACAACTTCTTTTCCTAAAAAATGAAGTTTAAAATTAGTGGTTTCCTGATCAAGGAACATTTTTAGTTCAATTTTATCACCAGCTTTTAAATTGGTTAAATTTTGATTTCTTAAATAGTATAAAGAGGAAAGCAAATCTTGTATGTCATCACCAATTGGATGCTTATTTACAGTATTTCGTTTGTGGTTTTTTACAGTGGCTTCCTTTTTTTCATGATTGAATAAAATTTCTTCGTCTTTTGTATACCCGCCTTCATCAATTTTTCTAATAAATCTATATGGCAGCATAGACTCTTTGTAAATAAAGGTTTGATAATCGTCTGTCACATTAAAAAACAAACTAACAATTCCAGTAGATTTTCCTTTTCCAAGAATATGGAATGCTTCTTTTTGGTTATTTGAAGTTTCTCTAACTTCCATGGTTGAAAAACCAGCATTTAAAAAATTGCTGTAGCTCATTTTAAATTTTAGCCATTCCCCTTTTTGAAAAGCAAAAACTTGAGGTGAATCTTTTGTTTTTGAAACGGATTCATTTGATTTTTCATTCGATTTTTGAACGGACTGCCCAACTGAAGTGAATGCAATTAAAAAAATAAAAATATGTATAATGTTTTTCATCTATTGTTTTATAAGGAATTGTTTTTCTAAAAATACAATTATCGCGCCAAAAATAATAAAAGCTTAACAATTACACCGTTAAGCTTTTATTAATACTTTTAATATTACAAGGTTCCTCTGCGTTCTTGCTCGGCTTCAATAGATTCAAACAAGGCTTTAAAATTCCCTTTCCCGAACGATTGCGCCCCTTTTCTTTGAATAATTTCAAAAAATAGCGTTGGTCTGTCAGTTACGGGTTTGGTAAAAATTTGTAATAAATAACCTTCATCATCTCTGTCAACTAAAATTCCGAGATCTTTTAATGCTGCCAAATCTTCATCAATTTCTCCAACCCTGTCCATTACTGTGTCATAATAAGAGCCTGGAACATACAAAAATTCAACGCCGCGCGCTGTCAGTTCTTTTACGGTTTCCAAAATATTGTTGGTGGCAACGGCAATGTGCTGCACGCCTGGGCCATTATAAAAATCTAAATATTCTTCAATTTGCGATTTTTTAACACCTTCGGCAGGCTCATTTATAGGGAATTTTACGCGGCCGTTGCCATTGGTCATCACTTTACTCATTAACGCTGTATATTTTGTTGAAATATCTTTGTCATCGAAGGTAATCAGGTTTGCAAATCCCATCACTTCATTGTAAAATTTTGACCAGATATTCATTTCGTTCCAGCCTACATTGCCAACCATATGATCTATATATCTTAAACCAACATCGGTTGGATTATGATTTGAATTCCATTTTATAAATTTTGGCAAAAACAGGCCATTGTAATTTTTTCTTTCCACAAAAACGTGAACTGTATCTCCATAAGTATGAATTCCAGAACGAACTACTTCACCATTTTCATCACTTTCTTTTGTGGGTTTCATAAACGATTTTGCACCTCGTTTTGTGGTTTCTTCCCAAGCTTTTGTTGCATCTTCCACCCAAAGCGCCACCACTTTTACGCCGTCGCCGTGTTTTTCGATATGGTCAAAAATTTCCTGATTATTTTTGTTCGGCATGGGTGTTGTTAGCACCAATTTAATTTTATCCTGCACCAAAACATAACTTGTTCGGTCTGTAAGTCCGGTTTCCAATCCGGCATAAGCCAACGATTGAAATCCGAATGCTGTTTTGTAGTAATGTGCTGCCTGTTTGGCGTTTCCAACGTACATTTCCACATAATCAGTTCCTAATAATGGTAAGAAATCTTGTGCTTCAGGAAATATTTTTTCCAGTCCGTAGTTGAAATTTTGATTTTGTTTTAAGTTTGACATTTTTCTAATATTTATTCAGTTATCCAAGATTTATAATAATCATCCACCTGCAAATTCATCGCGTCTTCAGTAATCATCACCGGTTTAAAAGGATCAATCATGACAGCCAATTCTTCGGTGAATTTTTTCCCAACGCTTCTTTCAATGGCGCCTGGATGCGGACCGTGGGGAATTCCGCCGGGATGAAGTGTTATTTGTCCTTTTTCTATATTATTGCGGCTCATAAAATCACCGTCTACATAATACAATATTTCTTCTGAATCGATATTGCTGTGGTGGTAAGGTGCTGGAACCGATTTTGGGTGATAATCGTACATTCTTGGCACAAAAGAGCAAACCACAAATCCTGAAGCTTCCCATGTTTGGTGAGTTGGTGGAGGCATATGAATTCGGCCGGTGATGGGTTCAAAATCGTGAATGGAGAAGGCATACGGGTAATTAAATCCGTCCCAGCCAACAGCATCAAAAGGATGATTTTGGTAATTATATTCCCACAAAATTCCTTGTTTTTTGATAAAAATTTTAAAGTTGCCTTTCTCGTCATGAGTTTGCAAATTGGTTGGCAATTTAAAATCACGTTCGCAAAATGGGGAATGTTCCAACAATTGCCCGAAGTTATTTCGATAGCGTTTTGGCGTCACAATTGGACTGAATGATTCAATATAAAGCAATCGGTTTTCCTGAGTATCAAAGTCTATTTGATACACAGTTCCTCTTGGAATGATCACATAATCACCATATTTAAAAGGAATGTTTCCATACATGGTTTTTAAAGTGCCAGAACCAATGTGCACAAAAATCATTTCATCCGCATCTGCATTTTTATAAAAGTAGACTGAAGAAAATTCTTTTGGCGCTGCCAATCCAATATGCAAATCGCTGTTTACAAAAACTGTTTTTCTGCTTTCAAGATAATCGGCTTCGGGTTTTAAGGAAAACCCTTTAAAACTGAGCGCTTTCATGTTTTTTTCGATGGCGATTTTTGGAGTAGTATCTTTTACTTTTTTGATTTCCGTAACCACCGTGGGTGGATTCAAGTGATAAATTAATGATGACATTCCGGAAAAACCTGCTGTTCCAAAAAGCTCTTCCTGATACAATCCGCCCGTAGGTTTTTCAAAAGTGGTGTGACGTTTTGGCGGAATTTTACCCAATGAATAATATCTAGGCATAGTTATATTTTTTTAGTTATGAATTCCCTAAAAAAGGGTTAGTAGTATTTTTATGAATTTATATCTAAATGATTTGCATCATTTTAAACGGGTATTTCACATCTTAAAGTTACACAAATTTAGCGAAATAACTTTAACCATGAAAATTTTCATTCAGGATCTCTCTTGATTAAGAACTTTAGAAGTATCAATAATTCTGTCCAAGCTGTTTGCATACTTTACAAATATAAAAATATTTTTGGATGTTTAATGAAATAAAAAAGAGCACGTTAAGTGCTCTTTTTATGATTTTTTGAAAGCTAAAAAGTAATTCCGTTCACTTCAATCACTTGTAAAATTTGGGGAGCGTGCCTTTTTATGGTGGCTTCAACCCCGTTTTTTAATGTCATCTGATTTACGGAGCAACCCAAACAGTTGCCTTCTAACTGAACACTAACTATATTGTCGCGTATTTCAACCAATGTAATATTTCCACCATCAGCCTGTAAATAAGGCCTGATTTCCTGCAATGCATTTTCAACAATAATTTTTAGTTCTTCCGCTTCCATAGTTTTTTATTTTTTTGTACTGCAACCGCTCATTGTCGTAATTCGAACAATTTCAGTTGGCGGTAAATCATTGTTTCTTTTTACCAATTGCGATAGGGCATTTTTAGTAATTTCTGAAAAAGCAATTTCTAAAGGTGTGTTATCCTGAAGTGCCACTGGATGTCCAACATCGCCCGATTCTCGAATGCTTTGTACCAAAGGTATTTCTCCTAAAAAGGCAACATCAATGTCTTTTGCCAAGTTTTTTGCTCCATCTTGACCAAAAATATAATATTTATTGTCAGGAAGTTCAGCAGGGGTAAAATAGCTCATATTTTCAACAATGCCCAAAACAGGAACATTGATGCTTTCTTGTTGAAACATCGCCACACCTTTTTTGGCATCGGCCAAAGCGATATTTTGTGGCGTGCTTACAATGATAGCGCCTGTTACAGGAACTGCTTGTACAATTGACAGGTGAATATCGCCGGTTCCTGGAGGTAAATCAATCAATAAAAAATCAAGTTCTCCCCAATGTGAGTCAAAAATCAATTGGTTTAATGCTTTACCAGCCATTGCGCCACGCCAAATAACGGCTTGGTTTGCGTCAACAAAAAATCCTAACGACAATATTTTTACGCCGTAGCTTTCAATGGGCTTCATTTTTGAATGGCCGTCAATTTCAATCGACAATGGTTTTGCATGCGCCACATCAAACATTAAATGAATGGAAGGACCATAAACATCGGCATCTAAAATACCCACTTTAAAGCCCATTTTTTGCAATGAAATTGCAATGTTTGCTGTAATGGTAGATTTACCTACGCCACCTTTTCCAGAAGCAATTGCGATAATATTCTGAATTCCAGGTACTTTAGGTTTTGTTTTATCAATAGGTTTATCAGGGGCAATTACAGATACGTTTACTTTTACATCAGCTTTCACATCCACATGTTGGTGAATTGCCTTCATAATTTCAACTTCCATTTTCTTTTTTGCCTGCAATGTTGGGTTTCCAATAGTTACATCAACAATAACTTCTTTGTCAAAAGTTACAATATTTTTAACCGCGCCGCTTTCAATTAAATTTGTTCCTTCACCAGGTGCGGTAATGGTTTCAAGTGCATTTGAGATTTCTTTTTTTGTATATGCCATGTTGTTTATATAAAATCATTCTAAACAACAAAGATACAGATTAAAATGAATTCACAAAGTCACAAAGTTGCAAAAGCCTCTTAACCCCAAAGAGGAATGATAAAGTTTAAATATTAAATATTAAATATTAAAAGTTTAAAGTTAAAAGTTGGCGGCTTGCTAGTGCTATTTTGTGATGTGAAATCCAAAAATTCAAAATATTACAATAATTCCTTAAAAGGATCCCAAAAAATGATATTGAAATTCTGAATTTGATTTTCCTTCACAACAATTCCTTCGCTTTCTAACAACTGTTGCATTAAATTGGTGCCGTCAAAATGAAATTTTCCGGTTAACAATCCGTTTCTGTTTACAACCCTGTGTGCAGGAATATCGGCATTATTGTGTGATGCATTCATTGCCCAGCCAACCATTCTTGCGGATTTAGCAGCACCTAGATATTTTGCAATCGCACCATAACTGGTAACCCGGCCAAAAGGAATTTGTTTTGCAACTTCATAAACTTTTTCAAAAAAATTACCTGAAGTTTCCATTAATTAAATAAGTTAAATATTAAAAGCTTGCCTGCCGGAGGAAGGTTAAAAGTTAAAAAAACGAGTTTCTAAAGATAAGAAATATCTTCCTTTAGTGGCTAACTCAAATTTCTTTTCCTCTGAAAGGGTTTGGGGGCTTTTCCAACCTTCAAACTTTTTTTAATATCGAAGTCTAAATTTAATGTAAGTGATGGGTTTTCCTTTTTCAAGGTACTGACTTTCATAAAAGGTTTGGGTTGAAGTCACTTCTTCAGGCGCATGGTAATTTTTATAAATATCGTGGTGTGCATAAATAATTTCATGGTCTTCGCCATGAAGCAAACCTAAGGTGTAACCATGCATAAATTCACTGTCGGTTTTTAAATGAACAATGCCTTCAGTTTTTAAGATATGGTGGTATTTTTTTAAAAATTCGGTATTGGTGAGTCGGTGTTTGGTGCGCGTGTATTTAATTTGGGGATCGGGAAAAGTGATCCATATTTCATCGACTTCGTTTTCAACAAAAAGTAAATCTATCAACTCAATTTGAGATCTTAAAAAAGCCACGTTGGTCAAATTTTCTTCCAAAGCTATTTTTGCGCCGCGCCAAAAACGTGCTCCTTTAATATCAACGCCAATATAATTTATGTTTGGATTTTTCCGCGCCAAGGCAATGGTATATTCGCCTTTTCCGCAGCCCAATTCAAGAACAATGGGATTGCTGTTGTTAAAAAGTATGTGCCAATTTCCTTTTAGGGAGAAACCATCAATAACTTCTTTTCGTGTTGGTTGAATGACATTGGAAAATGTTTCGTTTTCACGAAATCTTTTGAGTTTATTTTTGCTTCCCACAGGATTTATGTTTCGTTAAAAAAAGGAAAAAATGAAAGTGAATTTAAATAAGAAATTATTCGTTTCCTGCTTTTTTGTAATTTTTTAATTGTCCTAACCAGTAGAATAATGCAATAAACAAAATGACAACAAAAATCCAGCTCACCAAGTTTTGAAGCCACCAATTGTCCATAGATCTAATACTATTGTATGGCACAAATAGAATATTTTGACAAAATTCACCTATCGCTTTAAAAATATTGTTTGCAATCATAACTTATTTATATTTACAGGCAAAAGTATAAAATATAGTAATGATAGCAAATTTTTTCAGTAAAACTAAACCGGCAACTATTTTTAGTATAGTGGCACTGCTGTTTGTCTATTTTTTTACGGTCACTTTTTTGCTTTATTCTAAAGAACTTTCAATCCAATTTTTGATTAAAAGAATTTCTTTTTTCATTTTCATTGCTTTATTGTTGCTGATTGTAAATTTTGTTGTCAAAAAAAACAAGTTGACAAAAGACAATTCATATGCATTGCTTTTAATGGTTTTTTTATTGGGAACCTTTCCTGAGGCCATGTTTTCATCTAACATTATTTTGGCAAACTTGGCATTGATGCTTGGATTTCGAAAAATTTACAGTTTAAGATCTGGCGTTGACACCAAATTGAAGCTTTTTGACGCTTGTTTTTGGATTGGTGTTGCTACACTTCTTTATTCGTGGAGTATCTTTTTTGTATTGTTGGTATATGTTGGAATAATTATTCATCAAAAGCTGACGGTTAAAAATTTGTTTATTCCTATTGTGGGCTTTTTAACGCCAATGCTTATTTATTTCACGTATTGCCTTTATTTTGAAGATGCCGCTTTTTTTTATGTTAAATTTGGTTATGGAATTAACTTGGATTTTAGTCCCTACACTTCATTAAAGCTATTTATTCCGTTAATATTTTTGTCAATTGTATTGCTTTGGGGTCTTTTAAAAGTTACCCCAAAAGTTCTTTCTGTAAGAAATAATTTTAAATTTTCTTGGGAGGTGCTAATCAACCATCTTTTAATTTCGGCGACAATTGTTGCTGTGGCGCCAACTAAAAATGGTTCGGAGTTGTTTTTTGTAATTTTTCCTTCCGCAGTGATTATTGCAAATTTAATGCATCATATTAAGTCTAAAATTATTAAAAATATGATTTTATATGCCTTTCTGCTGGTATCGGTTACTGTCTATTTTTTATAGTTTAATCCCAAAAGACAAATCGCCTGCATCACCCAAACCAGGAACAATGTACCCTTTTTCGTTTAAATGTTCATCAACGGTGGCAATCCACAATTTGGTGGTTGGCGGGAAGTGATTTTTAATGTATTCAATACCTTCTTTTGCGCCAATAACACAAGCCAAATGAATTTCTTTTGGCGTTCCGTGTTTTTTCAAGCCTTCAAAAACGCTTGCTAAAGATTGTCCGGTCGCCAACATTGGGTCGGCTAAAATCAATGTTTTGCCATCTAAATTTGGAGAAGCAAAATATTCCACTTTAATTTCAAATTCAGTTTCGGTGATGTGTTTTCGATAGGCAGATATAAATGCATTTTCCGCATCGTCAAAAAAGTTTAAAATTCCGCTGTGTAAAGGCAATCCTGCTCTTAAAATGGAGCACACTACAATATCTTTTTTTGGAACCGATACTATTTTGGTGCCTAAAGGCGTTGAAACAATTTTGTTTTGAAAATCTAACGTTTGGCTTATTTCATAAGCTATAATTTCACCAATTCTTTCAATATTTCTTCGAAATCGCATACTGTCTTTCTGAATTTCGGCATCTCTGATTTCAGAAATAAATTTATTTAATATTGATTTATTTTGGTCTAGAACGTTGACAATCATAGGAGGATATTTGCTGCAAAAATAAGATATAATAATTATAAAATATACAAGTTTTGTGTTATTTTAAATAAAAGCATCAATCCTATAAAAATTAAGAATGCAAAACATAAAATGCTTAAATTTGTTTAAATTTTAAGATTAAATGATACATTCAATGACCGGCTACGGAAAAACCGTACTGCAGCTTCCAACAAAAAAAATTACGATTGAATTGAAATCGTTAAACAGCAAAAATTTAGATTTAAACGTTCGGGTTCCTGGCTATTATAGAGAAAAAGAGCTTGATATTCGTAAACAACTGGCTACGGAACTGGTAAGGGGAAAAATAGATTTTTCCATCTATATTGAAGAAAATGGAGGGGAATCATCATCAAAAATAAACGAAAATATGGTGAAAGAATACATGAACCAATTGCGAAATATTGTGGATTCTGATGAAATTGAACTGCTGAAAATGGCCATTCGCTTGCCAGATGCTTTTAAATCGCAAAAAGAGGAACTCGACGAGCAGGAATGGAAACAGATTGAGAATGGTATTTTAGAAACCATTGAAAAAATTAATGAATACCGCATTGATGAAGGAAAAGCATTGCACGCCGATTTTGTGCTGCGAATTTCCATTATTGAAATACTGTTGGAAAGAGTTGTTGAAATGGACCCATTGCGCATTATACAGGTTAAAGAAAAACTTAGAAAGTCAATTGCAGAGCTGGAAACAAAAATTGATGAGAGCCGATTTGAACAAGAACTCATTTACTATATTGAAAAACTCGACATTACTGAAGAAAAAGTACGTTTAAAAAACCATTTGGAATATTTTATCAAGGAACTGAATGAAGACGTTTCCAACGGTAAAAAACTGGCGTTTATCACACAAGAAATTGGCAGGGAAATTAATACCATCGGGTCAAAATCCAATTTGGCGAATATGCAAAAATTGGTTGTTCAAATGAAAGATGAACTTGAAAAAATTAAAGAGCAAAACTTAAATGTATTGTAAATAAGCAGGAAATCAACAATTTATAAAACCTAATTTAGTGAAAAAAGAAGGAAAACTCATTGTTTTTTCGGCACCTTCAGGCTCTGGTAAAACGACTATTGTACATCATTTATTAAGAAAATCTGAATTAAATTTAGATTTTTCCATTTCAGCAACTTCACGGGAAAAAAGAGGAAAGGAAATAAACGGAAAAGATTATTATTTTATTTCCCTGGAAGAATTTCAAAAACACGTTAAAAAGGGTGATTTTATTGAATGGGAGGAGGTTTATGAAAATAATTATTATGGCACCTTAAAAAAGGAAATTGAGCGAATTTGGGCGTCGGGCAAAAATGTAATTTTTGACATTGATGTGGTTGGAGGTTTGAGCATAAAAAACAAATTTCCCAAGCAAGCGCTGGCTATTTTTGTTAAAAGCCCTTCAATTGACGAAATGGAACGCCGCCTTAGAAAACGGAATACAGATGGTGAAGAAAAAATAAAAGAACGTGTTAAAAAGGCTGAAAAAGAGCTAAAATTTGCCAAAGATTTTGATGTTATTTTGGTGAATGATGATTTAGGAAAAGCACAAGAAGAAGCCTATAATTTGGTGAAAAAGTTTATTCAATAAAATTACGATTTACGATTTACGAATTTTTGCTTCTTAAAGTTTAACCAATAATTTTTAACATATCAACTTTCAAACATAAATCTATTCCAAAATGAAAATCGGATTATTTTTTGGCACTTTTAACCCAATTCACATCGGGCATATGATTATTGCAAATTATATGGTTGAATTTTCCGATTTGGACGAGGTTTGGTTTGTGATAACGCCAAGAAGTCCTTTTAAACTAAAAGAAACCCTGTTAAGCAATCACCACCGATTGGCCATGGCAAATATTGCTGTTGAAAATTATCCGAAATTAAAAACGTCGGACATTGAATTTAACCTTCCAGATCCAAATTACACCACAAACACGCTTATTCATATGGAAGAAAAATTTCCAAACCGTCAATTTTGTTTGTTGTTGGGAGAAGACAATTTGAAGGGATTTCAGAAATGGAAAAATTACGAATCCATCCTAAAAAATTACGAGTTATACGTATATCCGAGAATTTCAAAAGAAAATGTAGATTCACAATTTTTGAATCACGCTAAAATTCATAGGTTAAATGCGCCAATTGTTGAAATTTCATCAACATTTATAAGGAAAGCAATAAAGGACAAAAAAGACATCAGTACCATGTTGCCATCCAATGTTTGGAAATACATGGATGAAATGAACTTTTATAAACAGTAACTTTATAAAAGTTTTAACATGACTAAACAAATAGTTTAGAATTATTTATATAAAATTCGCTTTTATTTTATTTTGAAGCATTATTATGGGGAAAAATCCTAAAAAAAAGGTCAAATTCAGACAGAAATTAATCAATAAATACCGATTGGTTGTTTTAAATGAGGATACTTTTGAGGAAAAATTATCATTTAAATTAACCCGCCTCAATGTATTTATTTTTGGAACGCTATTTTCTGTGTTGTTAATTGTGGGTACCATTTTTTTAATTGCATTTACCAATTTAAGAGAATATATCCCGGGATATTCTTCCACAAAATTGAAAAGAGAAGCCACAAAATTGGTGTATAAAGTCGATTCCTTAAATCAGGTTTTGGAAGTAAACAATTTATACATTCAAAAAGTAAAAGAATTATTGACAGGCGAAATAAAGGAAGTCCAATTTGATAAAGATTCTGTAATGAATGCCATGAAAATTAACAAAGATTCTATGAACTTTGGACCTTCAGATGTTGATTTGGAATTTAGGTTGGATGTGGAAAGTGCTGATAGATTCAATATTTTTAATGAAGCCACAAAAAGTGCCGACATTGTGTTTTTTTCACCTGTTAAAGGAATTGTAACCGATGGATATAGTCTTAAAAACAAACACTTCGCTATTGATATTGCCGTTAAAAAGGGTACGCCTGTAAAATCGGTTGCCGACGGAACCATTATTTTTGCCGAATGGACTATGGAAACAGGTTATGTAGTTATTATTGAACATAGCAAAGGGTTTATTTCTGTTTATAAGCACAATACCGCATTGCACAAACAACAAGGCGATATGGTGAAGTCGGGTGAAGTGATTGCTTCCGCAGGAGATATGGGCGAGTTAAGTACAGGGCCGCATTTGCATTTTGAGTTGTGGAACGAAGGATATCCTGTGAATCCAATTAATTATATAGATTTTGAATAACCATGAACATAAAGTCAATTTTAGCAAAGCCATTTGCAAAACGAATAGCGGCAAGAATTTATAAACAAAGCAAAAATGCCGTAAAGGCACAGCAAAAAGTTTTTGAAAATTTAATTGCCCAGGCACAAAATACCACTTTTGGCAAAGACCATCATTTCAGTAAAATTAAATCTTATGAAGATTTTAAAAAGCAGGTTCCCGTTCGGGATTATGAGGCTTTAAAACCTTATATTGAAAAGGTTGTTAAAGGAGAAGCAGATGTTTTGTGGAAAGGAAAACCGCTGTATTTTGCAAAAACTTCAGGCACCACATCGGGCGTAAAATACATTCCGCTTACCAAAGAATCCATGCCAATGCACATTAGCGCTGCGCGAAATGCTTTGTTAATGTATATTGCTGAAACTAAAAAAGCCGATTTTGTCAATGGAAAAATGATTTTTTTGCAGGGAAGTCCGGAATTGGATGAAAAAAACGGCATTAAAACGGGACGACTTTCGGGTATTGCCGCACACTATATTCCCAGCTATTTAAACAAAAACAGGTTGCCAAGTTGGGAAACCAATTGCATTGAAGACTGGGAAACCAAAATTGAAGCCATTGTTGATGAAACCATCAATGAAAATATGACATTGATTAGCGGAATTCCTTCTTGGGTGCAAATGTATTTTGAAAAATTAGTGGAACGAACCGGAAAAAAAGTGGGCGATATTTTTCCAAACTTTAACCTGTTTGTTTATGGCGGCGTAAATTTTGAACCATACCGAAACAAATTTGAAGATTTAATTGGAAGAAAAGTGGATACTGTTGAGTTGTTTCCCGCTTCAGAAGGTTTTTTCGCCTATCAGGATTCCCAAAATGAAAAAGGAATGTTGTTGCTGGTTGATAACGGAATGTTTTATGAATTTATTCCTTCCGAAGAATTTTTTAATGAAAATCCGAATAGAATTTCTTTGGCTGAAGTGAAAATAGGCGTAAACTATGTGCTTATTTTAAATACAAACGCCGGACTTTGGGCTTACGATATTGGCGATACGGTGGAGTTTGTTTCCATAAATCCGCCAAGGATTAAAGTTACCGGCCGAATTAAACATTTTATCTCTGCATTTGGAGAACACGTAATTGGCAGTGAAGTGGAAAACGCCATAAATAGCCAAACCGCAGGTACAACAATTGCCATCAATGAGTTTACGGTAGCGCCGCAAATTACACCAGAAAGCGGATTGCCTTATCATGAATGGTTTATTGAATTTGATAACAAGCCCGAAGATTTGAATGATTTTGCGCATAAAATTGATGCGTCTTTGCAACAGCAAAACAGTTATTACTTTGATTTAATCAGCGGAAAAATATTGAGACCTATAAAAATTACCTTGATTGAAAAAGGCGGATTTAATAAATATATGAAGTCGATAGGTAAATTGGGCGGGCAAAATAAGGTGCCGCGTTTGTCCAATGACCGAAAAATAGCTGACGAACTTGTAAAATTTGAGGAAAAATGAAGGTAATATCTGTGAATCTTGGCGAGCGAAAAGTATTGAACTACAAAGGAAAAATTGTTGAAACTGGTATTTTTAAGTTTCCTGTAAATCGCCCTGTTTTTTTGGGAACTGAAGATGTTGAAAATGATGCCGTTATCGACAGAAAATATCATGGAGGAATAGATAAGGCAGTTTACGGATATTCCCAAAATCATTATGTATATTGGAAGGAATTGTATCCGAATTTAGACTGGAATTATGGCATGTTGGGAGAAAATTTAACCATTTCAAATTTGGAAGAAACCGAAATACAGGTTGGGAACACTTATAAATTAGGGGAAGTTTTGTTGGAAGTCACCAAACCAAGAGAGCCTTGTTATAAACTTGGAATTCGTTTTGAAACCCAAGATATACTGAAACAATTTTGGAATTCCACCAAAAGCGGCATTTATTTTAAAGTACTCCAAACAGGAAATGTAAAAGTTGGCGATGAACTGATTCTCGTTAATAAAGCTGAAAATTCGCCAACAATAGCCGAAGTTTACGAAACGAAAAAAAGTCAATAAAAAAAGAGTTCACATTTGTGAACCCTTTTTAGTTTATAAAAAGCCCGGTTTATTTTTTTGCCAACAAATCTCTTATTTGAATTAATAATTCTTCTTGAGACGGACCTTTTGGCGCTTCAGGCGCAGCAATTTCTTTCTTTTTCAGTCGGTTAATTGCTTTAATCATCATAAACATGACAGCCGCAACAATAATAAAATCGACAAGATTTGTTAAAAAATCCCCATAAAGCACGGCAATTTCACCAACCACTTCTCCAGTTTCATTTGCAACTCCTTCATTAATAACCCATTTTAAATCTTTAAAGTCCGATTGAAAAATCAACCCGACTAATGGAGAAACAATACCGTCGGTAAATGAAGATACAATCTTATTGAAAGCCACACCCATTACAAAACCAACTGCAATGTCAACAAGGTTTCCCTTCATTGCAAATTCCTTGAATTCCTTTAACATTCCCATTATATTATTTTTTTAATGATTAGTTATAGCGAATGTAATAAAAAAACTAAACCAATTAATGCCTAAAGTTGAAAAGTTAAAAGTTAAGAGAGCTCAAAGGTGAAACAGTAGAAATTTGTTCCAGAGGAGCAATATATTTTTAGTAGGGATAGAAAAAGAGATTATTTTTGGTGGTATTTTTGCTTTTTTCGCAAAAATAATGTAAAAACTGAGCGTTGAAATTTAGTTAAAAAAGGTCAACACTAATTAGGGAAGTTAAAGCTTAAAGCATCATCATCAATTCAATTCGCATTCTATGATAAAAAAAAGTTAATTTGTAAAAAACAAACCCATAACCCAAATATTTTTAACCGCAAATTCCGCAAATAAAAACCGCAAAGAGCGCTAAAAAAAGTTATGAATTGGCAATTTTCATTTATTAATTAAAGATGCATTAGGGGTTGTAGCGGAAATCCTTTTTTGAGGTTTTTCGCCGAAAAAAAGATTGTAGCGAAAAACCCGACCCGCCTTTTGGCGGGGAATGCCCACCAAAAAGGCAGGCAGGTCCAAATTATTGCTTTAAAAGGATTTTTGTGGTGTTGTTAAGGCTATTTTACAACTCTTTTTACGCGCTGGGAGATGGCGGTAAGCAGCTCGTACGGTATGGTGTTTGTGCGTTTTGCCAAATCTTCAATATGAAGTTGGTCTTTAAAAATAAGGACTTCATCGCCTTCTTGGCAGTCGATATTGGTTACGTTAACCATCAGCATATCCATGCAAACATTGCCAACAATAGGCGCTTTTTTATTGTTGATGTAAACATAGCCAACGCCATTTCCAAACTGTCGGGAAATTCCATCGGCATGGCCAATGGGGATGGTGGCAGTTTTAACGTTTTCTGTAGCTTTAAAAGCGCGGTTATAACCCACGGTTTCCCCTTTTTCAATAGTTTGAATTTGAGAAATAACCGATTTTAAAGTAATCACATTTTTTAGTTTTGCGGTTTCGGCTTCGTCGTTAGCAAAACCATACAATCCAATTCCCAAACGCACCATATCAAATTGTGCTTCGGAAGCATAATTAATGATGCCCGAAGTGTTTAACATATGTTTAAAAGGACTGTTTTTTAATTTTTCTGTAAATTCTTTTGAAAGTGAATTAAAACTTGCTATTTGTTGCAGGGTAAATTCGCGCTCATTTAAATCTTCACTGGCAGCAATATGTGAAAAAACAGATTTTACAAAAACCGAATTTTGACTGTTGATTAATGTTGAAATTTCAGGAATGTCTTTTTTTGAAAAACCCAATCGGTTTAAGCCGGTGTTGAATTTTATATGGATGGGATAATTTTGAAGTTTTAATTCGGAAGCTTTTTCAATAACCGCTTTTAATAATTTAATGGAGTAAACATTAGGTTCCAAATTGAATTTTATAATTTGCTGTAGATTGATTTGCTGCGGATGCAATACCAATATAGGCGTTTTAATACCGGCCTCTCTCAACGCAACGCCTTCGTCCAAATACGCCACGGCAAAATAGGCGACTTTTGGTTCCATAAATTTGGCAATTTCAACAGAACTGCTTCCGTAACCAAACGCCTTCACCACGGCCAAAACATTTGTTTCCGAATGTATTTTTGATTTAAACGCATTTAAATTGTGTTCAATGGCATTCAAATCTATTTCAAGCACCGTAACGTGACTATTTTCCATTTTTTTCTTCGGCTTTTTTGAGTTTTTCTTCCTTCATGGCTTTAAAATAGGCCGATCGGCTTAAAGGCTCATATTCTTGGGTTTCGCCCAGCAAAACAAGTTCGTCGCTGGCGGCAGTTCTATGACTGTAATGCGCCAAATTCCCCGTTCTTGTGCAAACAGCGTGAACTTTGGTCACATATTCCGCAGTTGCCATAAGTGCCGGCATCGGACCAAACGGATTTCCTTTAAAATCCATATCCAAACCCGCAACAATAACGCGAACGCCGCGATTTGCCAAATCGTTGCAAACGGCTACAATTTCCTCATCAAAAAACTGGGCTTCATCTATCCCAACAACATCAACGTCACTGGCTAAAAGTCGGATATTTGCTGAAGAAGGAACCGGCGTGGATCTAATTTCATTGGCATCATGAGAAACAACTTTTTCCACGTCATACCTCACATCAATGGCAGGTTTAAAAATCTCCACTTTTTGTTTTGCGAATTGGGCTCTTTTGAGCCTGCGAATCAGTTCTTCCGTTTTTCCGGAAAACATAGAGCCGCAAATTACTTCAATCCAGCCAAATTGTTCGTTATGATTTACTGTATTTTCAAGAAACATTTTGTAATTTCACGCTTGAAAGGTTATTGTATTTTTTTTAAAATAAATGCAATGAAAATATTGTTATATTTTTTACATTCGTTTTTGTAAAATCATTTCATATTTTACGATTTTGATATGATACAAATTTATTAAAAATTAAACAGCAACACTCATTTAACACGTCAACTTATGCACAAAAAATTAGAAGCCGAATTGGTAAGTCTGGCAAACAGCATTTTGCAAATGAAAAACAGGGATGATGTAAATGCATTGCATAAAAAAGCAAGAGATATTTATGAAAAACTAACGGTGTTGCGATTTGTGGAAGATTATGTTGAAAAAACACCAAACCTTTCAGATACGGAAGAAGAAACTTTGACTGCGATTCAACAGGAATGGACTGAAGAGGAAGCATTTGAAAGTAAAATGGTTTTTGAAGTTAGCGAAGGAGAAGCGGTAAAAGAGGCGTTTTTGGAATCCAAAATGGAAGAATTGTTTAATGAAGGAGACACCATTGTAAAAGAGACTGAGAAAAAAAGTTATTCGCTTCAAATCTCTTTGGAAGACGAGTTTAAAGACGCCATTTCATCGGATATTGCAACCAATTTATTTGAAAGGGCAACCAAAGAAAATCCTATAATTATAGAAAAAACAGAAGAAAAACAAGAAAATAAACAACGTTCATTAAACGACGCTTTGTTTAAAAATAACATACAGGTTGGCTTAAATGACCGAATTGCTTTTGTAAACCAACTATTCGATGGAAGCCAGCAGGATTTTAACAGGGTTGTGTCCCAATTAAATTCTTTTAAAACAGAAGAGGAAGCCAAAAATTTTATTTATGAATTTGTAAAACCAGATTACGACTGGAGCGCTAAAGAAGAATTTGAACAACGGTTAATTCAATTGATTGAGCGTAAATTTTTGTAATTGCGAGCTTAGCGCGGAATCTGTTGAAATGAAAAGTTATTGCTAGACTTTTTTAAGTCGATGCAATCTGTATCTTATAGTCGAATATTTATGAATTATCTTTTGCTGGAAGAAGAACTTAAAAAAAGAACAAAAATTGATTATTTTTGGGGCAGAAAGCAAGACGATGAATTTGACAAACTTACCAATTTTATTTATAAAACGGATTCCTTTGAGACACTTTTGGAAAACATTGAATCAGGCTTTAAAGACAATCTAAAATACAACGATTTAAAGAATTACGCATTAAACAGATGGTTTAATTTTTGGTCGGCAAAGGGTATTGAAAACATTTTTTGCGAACATAAAGATGTAAAACCACATATAGATTCTTTTAACAAATTCACCGATTTTTATATCCAAAACATTCCGTTTGACCATAAAACCACTGTTTTCCCAAAAGGATTCGAAAAATCGGTTCCCTACGGAATCTTGCATAAAAAGGAGTTGATAGCGTGGTTGTATAAAAATCAGAGCCAACAACAAAGAAAACACCATAAAAACAGGCTTTTTATTGTTTTGGTAAATTATCAAGAAGAAGATGGACATTGGAAATTAAAATCGGAAATTGGCTGGCTCAAGGAATTAATCTCAGCTTATTTGTTTAATTTTGACCAAACAAAACTGCAAAGTTTTACTTTTGAAAACACCACGGTTTATGCCGATATTATTTGGGCAATAAAATGAAGTTAAATGTTAAAAGTTAAAAAGTTAAAAGGGAAAAAATCATAATTCATAAAACGAAATTCGTAAGTCAAAAATCAAAAATCATAAATCAAAAATGAATTATATAGGTTCTAAACACAAGCTTTCTTCCTTTTTAAAAGACGCCATTATAGAAACGGTTGGGAAGGATTTATCGAATTTGGTGTTTTGCGATTTGTTTGCGGGAACCGGAAGTGTTGGACGAACTTTTAAACCAATTGTGAAACAGGTTATTGCCAATGATGTTGAATTTTACAGCTATGTGCTGAACAGAAATTACATAGGAAACCATAAAACGTTGGTTTATGAAGAACGCGTCAGTTTCTTAAATAATTTAAAAGAATCGGAAGGGTTTATATTTCAAAATTACAGTGAAAACGGCAATGAAGGACGATTGTATTTTTCCGCAGAAAACGGGAAAAAAATTGATGCGATTCGGCAGCAAATTGAAATATGGAAAAACACTGATGAAATTACGGAAGACGACTATTATTTTTTATTGGCTTCCTTAATTGAAAGTGCCGATAAAGTGGCAAATACGGCATCGGTTTATGGCGCTTATTTGAAAAAAATTAAAAAATCGGCCCAAAAAGAAATGATTTTAAAACCTGCATTATTTACGCTAAACAGCACCAAACATCAGGTTTTTAATGCCGACAGCAATGCGTTAATTAAAGAAATAAAAGGCGATATTTTATACTTGG
This sequence comes from Gelidibacter sp., assembly GCA_010906935.1. Classification (GTDB taxonomy): domain Bacteria; phylum Bacteroidota; class Bacteroidia; order Flavobacteriales; family Flavobacteriaceae; genus Lutibacter. The sequence continues at coordinate 11,651 of JAAFHC010000015.1, read as the reverse complement.
ATCCGCCTTATAACAAGCGGCAATACGGGTCTAATTATCATTTATTAAATACCATTGCAAAATACGATACGTTTGAACCTCAGGGAAAAACGGGTTTGCGAACGTATTACCGTTCCGCCTATTGCAAAAAAAATGAGGTTAAAAATTCTTTCGGGGAATTGATAAAAAATGCTAACTTCAAATATATTTTCTTAAGTTATAACAATGAAGGTTTAATGACTGAAAATGACGTAAAAAGCATAATGTCCACTTACGGAAATTACAGTCTTAAAACCACCAATTATCAGCGTTTTAAAGCCGATAAAACTGAAAATAGAAATCACACAGCAACTGCAACAGTTGAATATTTACATATTTTAGAAAAAAATGAATAAAAAAGAAGAAAACACAAATTATATTTTCTGTATGAAGTGGGGAACTTTATATGGCGCCGACTACGTAAATAGATTGTATTCAATGGTTGAGAAAAATTTAACCTACGATTTTAAAATGGTTTGTTTTACCGATGATGAAACTGGAATTATTGAGGATGTACAGTGTTTTCCAATTCCTGAAATCAATTTAGATTCAAACCTTCCAGAGCGTATGTGGAAGAAATTGACCACGCTAAAGGAAGATTTGTATGGTTTAAAAGGACGCGCTTTATTCCTGGATTTAGACATTGTAATTGTTGATAATATCGATTGTTTCTTTGATATTGAAGGTGAATTTAGAATTATTAAAGATCATAGTTGGAGATCTTGGAGGATCACGGGAAATTCTTCGGTTTATAGATTTGATATTGGCAAACACGGTTATGTTTTTGATGATTTTATTGCCAATTTTGATTCAGTGATTAAAAAACACAGAAATGAACAAGAATATTTAACCCATGCCATTAATGATAAAGGGAAATTACAATATTGGCCTAAAGAATGGTGTCCAAGTTTTAAGTATGACTGTATTTCAAGATTCCCTTTGGCATTTTGGAAAAAACCAACAATACCAAATGGTTCAAAAATAATTATTTTTCATGGTGAAATTAATCCGCATAAAGCGATTGTTGGTGGTAGGGGAAAATGGTATCGTTATGTAAGAGCCGCTCCTTGGGTTGCAGACTATTGGAAGTAAATTTTTTTAATACCTTGGCAATATTGGACCTATTTAACTAAAACACTGTTGATTAAAATATTAAATATAAAAAATGAGAAGGTATTTAAGAAGTTTTAAATTCACTTTTATTGTTGCGGCTTTCCTCATTTTAGGCAGTTGTAAAAGTGCGGTAGTTCCAACTTTTTCTGCGCAACAACAACCTGCAGTTCCAAATTATGAGCATGTGGCGACTTGGGCAATTTTACCCGATTCTTATCCTGAAAATTTAAAACATTGGCAAACAAACGCAACGAATTTAGAGGCAGATATCTTTTATATTTATCCTACCTTAAATATTGAAAAAAAGGATTTACGATGGAACGTTCCTGTTACTGATTCTATTCAAAATGTGAAAGTGATTGATAAAGCTGTTTATTTTCAGGCATCTGCATTTTTAAACGCCGGGAAATTGTATGTTCCTTATTACCGGCAAGCACATTTAAGATCTTATACACAGTATGAAAAGGGAGGAAAGGAAGCCTTAAATTTAGCCTACAGCGACATAAAAGAAGCTTTTAAAATCTATTTAGAAAAGTACAATCATGGAAGGCCAATAATTTTGGCATCACACAGTCAGGGAACTACCCACGCAATTCAACTTTTAAAAGATTTTTTCGACGGAAAACCGCTACAGAATCAATTGGTAGCGGCGTATTTGCCCGGAATTGCCATTAAGAAAAATGCGTTTGAACATATAAAGTTGATGACAAATCCAAGGGAAATTGGCGGATTTGTAAGCTGGAATACCTTCAAAAAGAATTATTATCCCAAAAAATATGAGGAGTGGTTTAAAGGTAAAGAAGTTTCAAATCCCATTGATTGGAACAACAGCAATGAATCCGACCGATCAGACCATAAAGGATTTTTATTTGCCAATGATAAATTATATGCTCAAGCGCTGAAAGTTTATGTAAAAGACGGCGTTTTATGGATTAGCTTACCACATTTCCCATACCGGTTATTGGTTTTGGGCAAAAAGCAATACCATGCAGGCGACATCAATTTATTTTGGGAAGATATTAGGAAAAATGCAGTTTTACGCGTGGAATCTTACCTAAAAAAACAAATGATTTCAGAAAACAAGGATTGAATTATTGCAAGTTTCACCTTCCGAACGTATTGGGTCATTTCTTAAATTTTCCAAAGAAATACATTGCAAAATGTTACAAATAAGGTGATTATTCGTCATAGATTAAAAAACCTTTTTTATGAAAAACAGTCTCTTAATTTTAGCAACAGCATTGGTGTTGGCATCTTGTGCGTCGAAATCATCGTTTAATTCTTTTTACGAAGAAAATAAAGAAGCAAGTGAATTTTCATTAAGCACGCCTGCTTTTATCGCAAATTTAATTATTCCAAAAGAGGATGTTAGAGAATATGAAGATTTATTTAAAAAAGTGAGACATTATAAAGTAATGATCTTTTCCAACGGTTCAACTTCATTAGACAAAAAGTTTGAGCGATTTATCAAACAAAAAAACTATGAAACAATTTTAAGCGTAAATGATAATGGGGACAAAGTTCAATTGTACTTTTTACAGCATAAAAATGCAATCAAGGAAATTGTCTTAAAAATTAAAAGTGACAATGATTTTGTGGTGCTCGGACTAAAAACGAATATATTGGAAAGCGATTTTAATAAAATTATTGAAAATTCAGCCATGAAGATTTCAGCCAATTAAAAAGTTAAGGCGTAAAAAACCCGTTTAAAATTAAATTTTAAACGGGTTTTTCAGTATAAATAAGTTTAATGATGACTACTTATTATTTAGCTGCTTTTTTTGAAAATGTATAAGTAATTCCAAAGTTAACTCCAAATGAAGAGTAAGGAACAACCTCAGACAATACTTTAGTTGGTTTAGTAGTGTCTGTATTAACGTAAGGCACTGGTAAAGAATCTACATATTCAAATTCTTTCATTGAAACAGGCAATTGATCAAGGGTTGTTGTGGTAGTAGGAGCTCCTAGTCCACTAACATCTACTGATGTAAATTTAGTATATTCAGAATTGTCTCTAGTAACATTAATTCCTAAATATTCCAATTCAGCAAATAAATTTAAATTATCAGTTAATTTGTGTTTATAGCCCATTGCCCCAATAAATCCAATTGGAATTCTACCGTGAAATTCTTGTTCTAAATTTGTAGTAACAGTTTTTAAAGGTGTTCCAGCAGGGATTGCAACAGTTCCTGTTGGTGCAGGTGCAGGTGCATAAACATTCTCAGCTAATGTAACCTTTACTACGTTTGTAGCTTCTGCGACAGTTTTTCCACCTACCTTAGTTACAACTCCAAATTTACCATATATATGTTCGTTGAAATTATAAACTAAAGCAACACTTGCGCCGTATGCTCTTCCATAAGCTTTAGCTACAGTATTATCTTTAACACTTGCAGTTGCGCCACCAAGAGCAGGGACCATAGTTAAATAGGTTTTTTGTGAATCTTTTACTTGGTCAGCTCCATGTAAGTAACCTAAACCTACCTCAACACCAAATGTTTTGTTCCAAAAGTAACCAGCTCTTAGTTGAGCATTAAGCCCTTCTCCAAAACTACCATATTCATTAGTAGCAGTGGTTCCAGCGGCATTCAATTCAGTACCCATAAGAAAACCAGCGCTTCCTATTTGAGCCCCGCCTGAAGCAGATACGTAAAATTGTGCACTTGCACTTGTTGCTACAATTAAAGCAGCAAATAAAAATAAATATTTTTTCATATAATAAAGTTGTTTGAATTATAAACAAATTTATATTTTAAATGAGATTATTATGTCTCTATTGTTACCTTATTGCTGTGCTCATGTCATTAATGTGATTAATGCATTTTAGAAGCATATAAATTGCACAATAATTAATTTATGCCACTCTTTTTTTAGTATTCCCAACATAAACTTCACTTCCGATAATAATAACCGGTCGTTTTAGGAAAGTATATTCGTCCAAAATCAATTTCCGGTAGTCATTTTCGGTTAATTGTTGACTTTTTAAGTCCATTTGTTTGTATTTTTTTGCCATTCGGCTAAACAGTACTTCATAACTTTTTGTGAGCGCAAACAATTCATCCAATTGTTTTACGGTAATTGGTTCGGTTTTAATTTCCTGCAAAATAAAGCCAGAAGTGTCCATTTCCTTTAAAATTCTTCTGCAGGTATCGCAGGTTTTTAGGTGATATATTTTTTTCATTTTTTAAATGATGCTAATCCGTAAAAATAATGCGTTTTTATTTTAAATTTGAAAACTATTAACAAAAAAACAATTCAATGCAAAAAAACTTTGACATCCTCATTAAAACAAGACAACTTCTCTTAAAAATAACCGAAAACCTTTCGATGGAACAATTGAATAAAATTCCGCAGGGATATAAAAACAACATTGCATGGAATATTGCCCATTTGGCTGTAACGCAACAGCTTTTATGTTACAAATTGTCGGGATTGAATTGTTTGGTTTCCGATGAAATGATTGCCAATTTCCAAAAAGGAACTGCACCAAATCTCCCCATTTCAAAAGAAGAATTTGAAGCTATAAAAGCACAATTTTTGCAACTTCCTTTGCAACTGGAAGAAGATTACAATAAGGGAATTTTCAAAAATTACAACGAATACAAAACAAGTGTAAATATTACATTGAATTCTGTTGAAGACGGCATCATATTTAATACCTATCACGAAGGAATTCACTTAGGAATCATTCTTCAATTGATGAAATTTGTTTAAACCAGTTCAATAGAAGAATTAAACCAAAACCAAAGAATAGCTGCCTTTTAGCTGAAAATAGGCTTAAATATTATACTTTTGTGCAACGAAATTAACACACACTAATTTTTGGCGAATATCCAAAATAATGTTGTGCGAATGTACTTTGAACCAATAAAATAATTCAAAACAGATGAAATTTAATACAAAAACCATTCACGGAAATCAAGAGCACGATCCTTCAACAGGAGCTGTGATGCCACCAATATATCAAACTTCAACGTATGCGCAATCCTCACCGGGCGTTCATAAAGGTTACGAATATTCAAGAACTGCGAATCCAACGCGAACTGCGGTGGAAAATGCTTTTGCCAGTATTGAAAATGGGAAATTCGGACTTGCATTTGGTTCGGGTTTGGCTGCTATTGATTGTGTGATGAAGTTATTGAGCCCTGGCGATGAGGTTATTTCTACCAATGATTTATACGGCGGTTCATACAGAATATTCACAAAAATATTTGAAAATTACGGCATTAAGTTTCATTTTATAGGAATGGAAAATGCTGATAAGATTGAGGATTTTGTTTCTGAAAAAACAAAATTGATTTGGGTTGAAACACCAACCAATCCGATGATGAACATTATTGATATTGATGCGGTTTCAGCAGTCGCCAAAAAACATCAAATTTTATTGGCGGTGGACAATACTTTTGCAACCCCTTATTTGCAAAACCCATTGAATTTGGGTGCTGATATTGTTATGCATTCGGCTACAAAATATTTGGGCGGACATTCAGATGTGGTGATGGGCGCTTTAGTGGTAAATGATGCAGTGCTTGCTGACAAACTGTATTTTATTCAAAATGCATGCGGCGCCGTTTGCGGACCCATGGACAGTTTTTTGGTATTGAGGGGTATAAAAACCTTGCATGTGCGTATGCAACGCCATTGCGAAAACGGTAAAGCGGTGGCCGAATATTTGGCAAATCATCCAAAAATTGAAAAAGTTTATTGGCCCGGTTTTAAAAGTCATCCAAACCACGAAATCGCCAAAAAACAAATGAAGGATTTTGGAGGAATGGTTTCCTTTGTTACCAAAGGTAACAGCATTAAAGACGCTTTTAAAATATTGGAAAACTTAAAACTGTTCACTTTGGCTGAATCATTGGGAGGCGTAGAATCTTTGTCGGGCCATCCGGCAAGTATGACACACGCATCTATCCCAAAAGCCGAACGCGAAAAAACAGGCGTTGTGGATTCTTTAATACGATTAAGTGTAGGGATTGAAGATATAGAGGATTTATTGGCCGATTTAGACCAAGCTTTAAGTTTAGTTTAGGTAATAAACGTAACCAAGATGAACCCATAAAAGCCAGTCGTTATATTTATTGGCTGGGTCATTTTTGGCATGTAAGCCATCTACATAATTGGAAAAGAAATATTGCCAGCGAGATTCTATCAGTAAATCTGAATATTCGCCCAATTTATAACGTGTTCCAACGCCAAAAGTTGCCGACATGGTAATGCCTGCTTCGTCTTTTGAGGCACCGGGATAAAGGTTGTTATCCCATTTAGGAAATAAAACGCCAGGGTCTTCCCAATTGCCTGTTCCGTAAGTTGACTTTATGGAAGGATTATAATAATCAACAAAAGCTCCGGCACTTAGGTAAGGTGACCATTTAAGATCAGGAATTCTTCGAGATCCAAAATCTACAATATCAACCCAATGAAATTCTAATTGTGCGCCTAAATTTACTAAATATGTTTTGCCAGTATGTGCGCGCAATCGATCGCCCCATTCGCCCGGTTTTTCTGCATATATTCCAAAATGCTCTAATTCGGCAGACATATAAGAAGCTTCTGCGCGAACACGAAAATGTTCTGCCCAATAACTGGTACGTAAATTCCAACGATAACGGTAATCTGTAAAATTTAAATAATAGATTACGCCAATACCCATGCCCACATTTCCGCCAACATTGGCCTTGAAATTATTTCTCTGGCCGTAATCTGTGGTAAATGATGCGGAACCAGTAACAAAACCAATTTCATGGCTCTTTTCACTTTGGGCTTGCAATCCAAATGACACAACCAAAAAAAGTATTGGGGTTGCTATTTTTATAAATTTATTCAAAAACATAAAAATTTAGTTATTTCAAATGTAATAAAAACTTGAGTAATCACAATATTAAATAAATTTAATCTAAGATAAACGATTCATTTACATCCCAATTGGCCCTCAATTCAATTTTTTTGTCGAAATATTTCACAACTTCCGGCTGTCGTTTGTCCAAAAAACTTCCCGTATCCCAAATGCCATTATTATTTTCATCTATGGTAACCCTTACGCCATAATTTCCGGGAGACAACAAATTAAAGCTTACTTTTTGGGGTTTGTCTATTTTTATCAACCTTATTAAAACGTCTTTTTCATTTAACAATTCAACAATAAGCGCGGTGTTTTTGGTGCTCGACACATCAATATTGATGATGCCATAATCTTCAGGTGCTTTTGTTTTTAATTTGTATACGATTGAATCATTTGATAAACCAAAAATATCTGTAATTGCTTTAGACTTTAACTCAAAATTGTAATCCGTATTGTATTTTTTGTCGAAATTCAGCGTTAACCTCGTCTTAGATTTTGACAAGGTTTCTTTAAAATCAACTAGTGTTGAGTCTTTGGTGGTTATTTTAATTTTTGACCTGTCAAAATTCACCATAGGCGTATTTGTCTCAATGGAAAAAGTATCTATTAAATGTAATATTCCAGCTGCATTTTGGGTAATTTTAAGGGAATCAATTTTTGAACTTCTTGGCCTTAAAGAAAACTTTTCAGCATAGTCATTTTTTGTAACCAAAAAAGTTAAGGAGTCCGCTTCAAAAGGAGTGTACCAATAATTGAGTGTGTCTTTACCTTTTTCAAAAACAATTTGAGATTTAAAATCGCCAGGTTTTTGCGTTAAAAGTTCAATGTTTAAATCTGTCACATTGCCTTCAAATCCAAAATGAATTCGGCCTTTACTAACTTCTTTTGGCCTAAATACCTTTAATTTTGGGATTTCTTTAAAAATGGTGAAATCATATTTTTGATCTGTTGGAATTGTTAGGGTGTCTTTTATAAACCCAATTTTATCAATTTCCGGATTGTAAATTTTGTTATTATTGGCATCTTTTAGCGCGATAAGCAAATATTTGCCAGCGCGTAAATTGGTTAATTCAAACAAGGTGCTGTCTAAAGTATTGGCAATATAGCGGGGTTTTTGCTTGTAAATAACAGAATCGGTATAGGAAGCGTTGTATTCATAAAGCATCACATCAATGCCTTTTACTGTTTTTTTCATCATGGGATCAGTCACTTCTCCAGCCAAATTAAGGGAATCGATATAAGTTCCTGTTGAAAAAACATATTTAAAGTTTTCCAACTTATTTTCTTCATTATTGTCAACAATGCTGTTTCCAAAATTAAATGAATAGGTGGTATTTGCATCTAAAGTATCCAATATTTTTATGGTGATGAATTTACTTGCGGTACCAACCGGAGTGATAATTGGGTTGGTTTTTTGGGGCGGGGAAATCACCAATTTTTGACTGACGTCTTTTAGTTTGATATATTCATCAAAATATATTTTTATTTGTTTTTCCTTGAAATTAACAGTTTCAGTTGCAGGGATTGCCTTAATTAATACAGGCGGAATCGTATCTTTTAATCCGCCGGTTGGCGTGCCTCTTCTGGCGCAATCAAAAAACGCACTCGCGATCATTAAAACCAATAAAAACTTGAAGAAAGAAATTCTCATATTTATTTTATTAAAAAATACAAAATAACAATTATTTTATTAAAAAAACGCATTAAAATAAGCGACTGTTTGATATTGACTAATTTATTTTGTGTAAGCCATGCACGCAATGCTTATTTTTAAATTTTTTGTATGGCTCAGCGCATCATAACAAGCTTCAAGTGTTGCGCCAGTTGTAATAACATCATCAATTAAGAGAATGTGTTTGTTTTCTAAGGCAGCATTGTTTTGGACATGAAATAACTCTTGCACATTTTTCCAACGTTCAAGCCGTAATTTTTTGGTTTGTGTTTTTGTTGAAGAAACCCTGGTCAAAATAGTGGAATAATAAGGAATAGCCAGTTTTTTTGCTAGGCTTTCACCAAAAGTGGTTACTTGATTATAACCTCTTTTTTTAAGTTTTTTGGGATGAAGAGGCACGGGAATAATGCAATCTATGGTTTCAAAACGATGGCTTTCAGCAAGTTGTTCGCCTAACCAATCTCCAATAAAAGTTCCAACTTGTTGTTGTTTCTTGTATTTAAGTTCATGAATTAAACGCTGCACGTTCCCTTTTTTGAAGAAGTAAAATAACGAAGTGGCGCTTTCAAGTGGAATTCTTCCGTAGAAGGATTTTTCAATTAAATTATTTTCTTCAAAACTGAAATTGGTTAAAGGCAAATCATGCCGGCAGGTTAAACAAATAATTGACTCGTTGGTTGCCAAATATTCATTGCAGCATAAACATGTTTCTGGAAAAAAAATAGCAAAAATGTCTTTTAAAATTTTCATAGCAGTTCTTTTTTTAAAAGTACATTTTTAATTCAAATAAATATAGGGTATAAAAAAGTATGATAAATCACTTGTTTGACAGAATTTAAGGATGTTAGCAACACCAATGCATTCAAAAAAAAACGTTTAAGCATAATTTAATTTGTAATTTTGCGTTTATATGAAATAATTAAACTTTAAAAAATGGAAGAAAATAAAAAATCAAATACCAATCTGATAATCATAGCGTTAGCAGTTTTATTATTGGGTGCTTTGGCATATACTTTTTATACCAATACGGAACATAAAAAGTTAACCGATGCCATTGAAGTCGAAAAACTTGAAATAGAGCAAAATTTAGACAGCATGATTGTTAGGTAGGTATGAAGATGCAATTGCCCAAAAAACATCAATGTCGGATGAATTGATCATTGAAAGAGACCGAATCATTGCCTTAAGAGATTCAATTAAAGATTTGAAAGTTGTAAATTATAGTATGTTGCGTCGTTATAAAGGTGAAATTTCTAAATTGGAGGTATCTAACAAAAAATTATTTTTATTGAATGAGTCGTTAACAAGCTCAAATCAACTATTAACAACCAATTTAGACAGTGCCAAAGTTGTAATTACAAGACAAATTGCCAAAAACGATACGTTAACAACCCAAAATCTAACTTTGGCCCAAAAAGTGGCGATTGGTTCTGAGCTGAAGATAAGCACAGCAAAAGTTATTGCAATGAAAGAGCGTAGTAGCGGAAAATTGGTTGAAACTACACGTGCAAACAATACAGATGCCCTTCGAATTAATTTGACCATTGTAAAAAATGAGATCGCTGAAAAAGGCGACCGTCAGGTTTATATACAAATAGTAAATGCCCAAGGAAAAACAATGTCACCAAAGGGAGAGTTTACGCTTTATAACAATACGCAGGTAAGTTATAGTGATCTTTCTATGGTAAATTATATGAATGAAGCCATAGATTTAATTTCATTGGTTGAGGTAAATAGAGACCTTTTGAAAGCCGGTGTTTATACCGTGAATATTTATATTGAAAACAAATTTGTAGGAGCAACTAAAATTACATTGAAGTAAATAAGTAAACTTAATTAAGAATATTTAATATTTTATTGGTGGAAATAGTTTAGGCTATTTCCACTTTTTTATTTTTTAGTGTTAAAAGCTTTACTATTTTTGCAGCATGGCAAATCAAGATGATCAATTTAAAAAAGTAGTTTCACACGCGAAGGAATACGGTTTTGTATTTCAATCGAGTGAAATTTACGACGGTTTGAGCGCAGTTTATGACTATGCTCAAAATGGTGTAGAATTAAAGAAAAATATAAGGGAATATTGGTGGAAAGCCATGGTGCAAATGCATGAAAATATTGTTGGTTTGGATGCCGCAATTTTTATGCACCCAACCACTTGGAAGGCTTCTGGCCATGTCGATGCTTTTAACGACCCTTTAATTGACAATAAAGATTCCAAAAAACGATACAGAGCCGATGTTTTAATTGAAGACTATGTGGTGAAATTGGATGATAAAATTGAAAAAGAGGTTGAAAAAGCGGCAAAACGTTTTGGAGATTCTTTTGATCAAGCACAATTTTTAGCCACCAATGAAAGAGTTTTAGGCTATAAAGAAAAAGGCGAAACCATTTTAAAACGCATGGGAAAGTCTTTGGCTGAAGAAAATTTGGCCGATGTAAAAGCGCTTATTGAAGAACTGGAAATTGTTTGTCCGCTGTCTGGTTCAAAAAACTGGACAGAAGTGAAGCAGTTTAACTTAATGTTTGGAACCAAAATTGGCGCTTCTGCAGATGCGTCGATGGATTTATATTTACGTCCGGAAACCGCTCAGGGAATTTTTGTGAACTTTTCCAATGTGCAAAAATCGGGCAGAATGAAAATTCCTTTCGGAATTGCACAAACAGGCAAAGCTTTCAGAAATGAAATAGTGGCGCGCCAGTTTATTTTTCGTATGCGTGAATTTGAACAAATGGAAATGCAATTTTTTGTACGGCCGGGAACCCAAAAAGAATGGTATGAGGAATGGAAACAAACCCGTTTAAAATGGCATTTGTCTTTGGGATTGGGAGCAGAAAATTACCGTTTTCATGACCACGATAAATTAGCACATTATGCAGATGCCGCGGCTGATATTGAGTTTAAATTTCCTTTTGGATTTAAAGAATTGGAAGGAATTCACTCTCGCACCGATTTTGATTTATCGAGCCACGAAAAATTTTCGGGTAAAAAATTACAGTATTTTGATC